>CAJXOI010000029.1 GCA_913057885.1 uncultured Micavibrio sp. | reverse complement strand
CATAAAAATTTATGATCTCTCCGGAAGATGCATTCAAGCAATGGATTATAAAAATAATATTAAGCTTGGACTATTATCGAATGGATTATATGTCTTTGAATTGATTGGTGATGAAGGCATCTACATAACCAAAATAGTGAAAGGAAACCAAAATGTTTGGATTATCACGCCTATTTGGCAGAAAAGTAGAGAAAGCAACCACGCGTCGTGCTTCGCCCACCACAAGTGCAAGATCGTCAAGAACAGATCACACAACGACACAGACGCCTTTGATTGTGCCTGTGGGCGATACATCCCCTGCAAGATCAAAGTCAAATAGTGATAGCAGTGGCTTAAGCGACAGCGGCTCTTCTTCGTCATATGATGGCGGTGGCAGCAGCTTTGGTGGCGGTGGCTTCGGCGGTGGAGATGGCGGCGGCGGTGGTGCTGCATTCGCCCCTCCAAAGCTATAATTGGCCCTAAATAAATAAAAAGCTCCGTTTTTCGGGGCTTTTTTCATTTTTACCTCGTGATTTTTTTGTCGTAACCGTTTAAAACAAAAAGACCATGTCCTTAATCAATAAGTCATTTTTGGATGAATTGCGATCACGCATCCGACTGTCCGACGTTATTGGGCAAAGGATTGCTGTGCAGAGGGCTGGGCGAGAGTTTAAGGCTTGCTGTCCGTTCCATAATGAAAACACGCCGTCTTTTACAATTAATGATGAAAAAGAATTTTTTCATTGCTTTGGGTGTGGTGCGCACGGTGATCATATTGGATTTTTAATGCGGCACGATAACGTTCCGTTTATGGAGGCGATAGAAACGCTCGCCGCACAAGCAGGCATGCAGGTACCTAAACCTACACCACAAGAAAGAGACAAATATGACCGTCAGGATCTTTATCTTAAAATGATGGAGGAGGCGACACGCTTTTTCACGGCGCAATTATTTGAACCGAATAATAAAGATATTTTGGGTTATGTGCGGGGAAGGGGACTGAGCGATGAGACAATTGCGTCATTTCGTATAGGATATGCCCCCGAAGATGGTCAGTCCTTGCGCAATCAATTAAAATCAAAGGGATTTTCCGATGCGGATATGGTGACACTATGTTTAACCAAACAATCCACGCGCGGGACGGAGTACTATTCTTTTTTCCGTGATCGCGTGATGTTTCCCGTGCTTGATAAAAAGGGAAGAACAGTTGCCTTTGGCGGACGAGTTTTACCCGATCACATGCGGCCTCCGAATTCAAATAGTAATTTTACACCGCCGAAATATATTAATTCATCCGAAACACCGTTGTTTCATAAGGGGCATCTGGTTTACAACATCTCCAATGCTCGCGCCGCGGCCAATGATGGGCAACCGATTATTGTTGCCGAAGGATATGCCGATGTGATTGCCCTGTCCCAGGGAGGTTTTAAAGGGGCGGTGGCGCCGCTTGGCACGGCATTAACAGAAACGCAAATTGCTCTGTTATGGGATATGATACCGACATCGGACTTGGATGCAATAAAGGAGCCGTATTTGTGTTTCGATGGTGACAATGCGGGACAACGTGCCGCAGTTCGCGCGATGGAGAGGATTCTGCCGATTCTGCGCCCTGGGGTGTCGGCACGATTTGTCTTCATGCCGACGGGGCAGGACCCTGATGATGTAATCCGTGACCAAGGGCATTCAGGAATGCAAAAATATCTGGATCAATCAATTCCACTCAGCGAGATGATCTGGCGATCAATGACCAACGGAAAATCCTTTGACCGGCCTGAACAGAGGGCTGCCCTGCTTAATGCAATTGAAAAAACGGTTTTGCAAATTGCCGATCGCAATATTCAACAATCTTACCGGCAGATTTTGAAAAACAGATTTTATCAAAACACCAATCCTAAGCGGTCGAATAAGAAACAAAATGCAGTACCGATATCGCGTCCAAATGCGAATCATGATTTGTCTGCTCGCCTGATTTTGGGCATGATTATGCAATATCCCGCCCTTTACGACCAATATGAGGAAAAACTGGCTATTTTCTCATGCAAAAATCCGGCTCTTGACGCTTTGCGTCAAAATGTTATATCAATACTTTCCGATACGCGCGGCATCACCCATGATGATTTGTTAGAGGCCTTGAAAAATAAAGGCATAGAGGGGGAACAGATCGCCAGCCTAAAGAAGGATATGAAACTTCACGCATCTTATGTGTTTAACGAGGATGCACAGGAAGATATTGAAACAGGTTTAAAAGAACTGCTGGACAGAGTGGCAGTTTGATATAGATTCCAAGGAAATGAAAAGTTTATGGGCATGGCATTGACGAAAGACAAAAAAGACAATCAAGACAACGAAAACGATAATCAGGAGCAAGAGCAGCCCAAATCAAAGGTTGGTGCGACCTCGACGGCGGATCTTGGGAAAATTGCAAAGGCCATCATCGAGATGGGCAAAAAGCAAGGTTATCTGACGCATGATCAATTGAATGACATGTTGCCTGATGACACATATTCTTCTGACCAAATCGAAGACATTATGGCGACTATCAACGATAGCGGTGTTAACCTTGTCGATTCCGATGACGTTGATGATGATGACAGCGATGATGATGGCGAAGAACATGGTCTTGTTAAAGGGAATGTCAAAGGCGAAGATTTAGGTCGCACTGATGATCCTGTGCGTATGTATCTACGGGAAATGGGCACGGTCGAACTTCTTTCTCGTGAAGGGGAGATAGCCATTGCCAAAAGGATAGAGGCCGGCCGCGAAATGATGATTGGCGGTATTTGCGAATCACCTTTGGCCATTGAATCCATTATTGCTTGGCACGAAGCCCTTGAAAAAGGGGATATTTTGTTACGTGAAGTCATTGACCTTGAAACAACATATTCTCAAGACCAAGATGTTGATCCCGAATCCGACCCAGAAGCTCTGGACGGTGCTGATGCCGCTGACGATGACGATGATGATAAAGAAGGTGAGGATGGTGAAGGCGGCGACGGTGATGGTGGCGACGGTGAAAACGATGCTGTAGCAATGTCTTTGGTTGCGATGGAAGAAGAAGTTGCGCCCGGCGTTTATGAAATCTTCAATAATATTAAAAAGACATACAAAAAAATGTCCGCCGTGACCGAAAAACGGATTGAGGCGATTACGGCCGGTAAAACCGTTGATGATGCGACCAAGAAAAAATACGAAAAGTTAAAAGAGGAAATGGTGGAGTATATGAATTCCATTCATTTGAATCCTGCAAGGATTGAGCAATTATTGGATCGTTTATACCAAACCAACCGCAATCTTGTTGCCATCGAAGGGCAAATGATGCGCATGGCCGTTGATGCCAAGGTGAAACGTGAGGATTTCCTTGAAAATTACTATGGCCGCGAGATGGATCCCAAATGGGTTAAGGACATGGCCAAAAATAAGGCCAAAGGATGGGCAGATTTTATTGGTAAAAACCAAGA
Organism: uncultured Micavibrio sp.; assembly: GCA_913057885.1. GTDB lineage: Bacteria > Pseudomonadota > Alphaproteobacteria > Micavibrionales > UBA1664 > UBA1664. The sequence continues at coordinate 4,393 of CAJXOI010000029.1, read as the reverse complement.
CAAAATCGAAAAAATGCGCGAAGAGATTGCCGCCATTTCTGACGAGGCAGGCCTGCCGATTTCCGAATTCCGGCGCATTGTATCGACCGTTCAAAAAGGCGAGCGCGAAGCCGCCCGCGCCAAAAAAGAAATGGTCGAGGCCAATTTGCGTTTGGTGATTTCGATCGCGAAAAAATACACGAACCGTGGCCTGCAATTTCTTGATTTGATTCAAGAAGGAAATATTGGGTTAATGAAAGCGGTGGATAAATTTGAATATCGCCGTGGATATAAATTTTCAACCTATGCCACATGGTGGATTCGTCAGGCGATTACGCGGTCTATCGCCGATCAGGCGCGGACAATCCGTATTCCGGTTCACATGATTGAAACCATCAATAAATTGGTGCGCACATCACGCCAAATGATGCATGAAATTGGCCGTGAACCAACGCCCGAAGAGTTGGCCAAACGCCTGCACATGCCCCTTGATAAGGTGCGGAAGGTTTTGAAAATTGCCAAAGAACCTGTCTCTCTTGAAACCCCTGTCGGTGACGAAGAAGACTCCAACCTTGGTGATTTTATCGAGGATAAAAACGCCCTCAACCCTATGGATAGCGCCATTCACGCTAATTTGCGTGAAACAACAACCCGCGTTTTGGCATCTCTAACCCCGCGCGAAGAACGTGTCCTTCGGATGCGTTTCGGGATCGGGATGAACACGGACCATACGTTGGAAGAGGTTGGGCAGCAATTCAACGTGACGCGGGAGCGGATCCGCCAGATTGAGGCTAAGGCTCTGCGGAAATTGAAACACCCATCGCGATCACGCAAATTGCGGAGTTTCTTGGATACATAACCCATTGTTTTTCAATGGAAAATCTGACTTTACAGTCCGTTTGCTTTTTTAGATCCCTGCTTTCGCAGGGAAGGCAACGTGAGGGCAGGGGAGGCAATGTGTCGTTCGTTTTGCTACTCCCAAAACTCGGCTTGATCGGGAATGCGGGAAAAGGCGATTTTTGTCCCGACATACCCTGCCAATGTATTGGGACACACCCCAAAATGACACGTGTTTGGCCCGAATTTTTTATTGAGGATGTCCATCCCTGCCGATAAATCATCCGAAATCTTGCGTTGATGTTGCCGTACAGCCGCCATCGAAAATAAATCATCGGTTACCATTTCGGGTTTGGAAAGGTCATGCATAATCACACTGACCTTTTTCAAGCGCCATGGGCGTTGTTCCATTTGCATCAGCGACCATAATTTATTCAGACTTTGAATAAAGCCCAGATTATCATTGCACGGATCGATTTTGAGGTCACACGACCATTTTTCGCCGTCCGTGGTGCGAACGGACAATCGAAAATGCCCCGCAACCAAGCCATAGCGGCGGAGCCGCCCCGCGGCCTTCACCGTTAAACGGCGGGCAATTTGTTTGGCCATATCGGGGTGACGATGCACAGGGTCTAGAACGCGGCTGTGCCCCACCATCACCTTGTTATGGTGGGCATCAGGAACATCATAGCCATGAATGCGATACCAGAATTTCTCCCCCTCAACAGACCCCCAAATCCGGCGGAGCTGTTTCGGCTGGGTATTCCAAAGCTGTTCCACCGTCCATATGCCGCCCTTGTTCAAACGGCGTTCCATATTCACACCAATCCCAGGGAAATCCTGAAGTTTGAGGGGGAAGAGGGCGTCTTGTAAAATATCATCGGTCAACACCACCAACCCGTCCGGTTTTTGCATGTCGGTCGCAACCTTCGCCAAATAGGCATTGGGCGCAAGCCCGATCGAGCATTTCACATGTTCGCCGACATTTCGCGCCAAACCGCCCTTTAACCGTTTGGCCATATCCATGGCGGCGGGAATGGATTGACAATCAGGCGTTAAACGCGATGAAAATTCATCCACAGACCAAACCTTGGTGAGGGGGGTGTGTTTCACCGACTCTTCCAAAATACGGTTATGATAATCAACATAAACATCATGGCGGGCAGGAACGCAATTCAAATGAGGGCACATCTCCAACGCATCGCGCACAAGCGTCCCCGTTTTAACGCCATAGGCCTTGGCCTCGTAGGAGGCGGCAATCACGCTTGTATGCTCGCTCATGGAGGGCAAAACCGCCACAGGCTTCCCGCGCAGGTCGGGATTTTCCTGCTGCTCCACACTGGCGAAGAAGCTGTTCATATCGACAAAGAGGTATTTTACAGGCATATTGTTCATGATATGTTCTTTATAATTTTTGATTTGGAACAAGTCAAGAACATTTGTAATTTTTTATTTACGAACCTTCGTCAAATTCAAAATTTCACGTCTGCTTTTAAAGGAATTTAGTCCTACGGATATGCGCGGCAGGATTTGGTATTCTATTAACATGAGTAGAATTCTCGCAATGCTGATGCTTTTCTCCCTGTCTTTCATAAGCACGGCGCATTCTCAAATTGCGGGACCCATCACATGCGATACATCTGCCGAAGGCAAAATAATTTTCAACGATGATGAAAACATACCGCAGTTTTGCAATGGAACAGACTGGATATCTCTTGTCGGTAACGGCAGCCCGAGAACCGATTGTGGCGTGGGAAGCGGCCTTGAATGGGATGGCAGCGAGTGGGTCTGCACAGTTGCCGCAGACACAACGCCTGATGCATTCAGCTTTACAGATGAAACGGATGTTGCGCTTAGTACAATTATAACATCAAACAGTATCACTATTAACGGAATTGATGCCTCTACGCCTGTTTCAGTGAGTGGGGATGGATCGCCGGAAATACGAATTAACGGCGGGTCATGGGTCACCAGCGGATCGATCACAGATGGCCAATCATTGGAGGTTCGCTTAACGTCCAGCGGATCAAATTCGACCGCCCATACCGCCACGGTTGATGTCGGCGGTGTGACGGATGTATGGAGCGTGACGACAGCGTCAGCCTGTGGAGGAGTAGAGGTTGGTGGGTATTGTTGGTATTATGGAGGAACCAATCAATCTTGTACTCAAGTATGCTCAACGCGAGGAGGATATAATGCCGCTACGAACACCTTTGCGGGAAGAGATGGAAACAATGCTAATTGTAGTGCAGTAGCTTCTGCATTAGGTCTAAGCAGCACAGTAACAACGTTAACTAGTTGCTTTGGTCCATATGGGTGTATGGAAGCTTATGGCAATACCTATAGATGTACGAATGGTGGAGCAACGACCGCAGGGGGAAGCGATTCGTTTATGAGACGTATTTGCGCCTGTAATAACTGATAAAAATTAGCAATTTTTTTATAGCGAATTGCCTACTCGCGCGAGAGGGGGGGGGAGCAGTAGCAACAAACAAGGTGGTAGCGGAACAACAGAAAGTTGCATTAACGGCCATCGCCTCTATTGTTTCCAAACGGAACCTTAGTAACAGCGAACAAGTTTCAGATTAAGGGGGCGCCCGTAGGGTCCAGATCACAGGCTAGTCAAATTAGAAGTGCAACTCTAGGCGGGGGGGGAGCTTTGCTTTATAGTATGTAAAGACATATGATTGTCCGATTTCTACAGGAATATTGTCCTACGGATATAAATGGTGGTGTTTGGTATCCTATTGATATGAGTAGAATTTTTGCAATGCTGCTGCTTTTCTCCCTGTCTTTCATAAGTACGGCGCATTCTCAAATTGCGGGGCCCGTCACATGTGACTCCGCTGCTGAAGGTAAAATCATTTACAATGAAGATGAAAAAATAATGCAATTTTGCAACGGATCCGTATGGCTTGCTATGGGTGCTGGTGGCGCAAGAACCGACTGCGATGTGGGAAGCGGCCTTGAATGGGATGGCAGCGAGTGGGTCTGCACAGTTGCCTTTGACCCGTGTTCAGGGAGTCCATCTGTGGGCACGACATGCGCTGACGGATCAATTTATGCTGGCACGACGGTGGGCGGGGTCCCAATGTATGCCGCTCCTGCTGATGAAACAGGCACTTTTACATGGGCAACTGTTAATCAAAACAACCCTAACGCACAGTCGCTAAGTGACGGTCAGGCCAACCACGACGATATTGTCACAAACAGGCCGCTGAGCAATTACCCGGCTTTTGAGGCATGTGAGGACCTGAATGTGGCTAACTATCTTGGGCGTGATGATTGGTACTTACCTGCGCAGGACGAGTTGGACACACTCTTTGATGCGCGAAATACAGGGGATTTCAGCGGTACTTTTGGTAGTGGCTGGTACTGGTCTTCGTCAGAGTACTTTAGCCTCAGTGCGAGGAACCAGAGATTCAGTGACGGCGGTCAGAACGACCCCCTTAAGTCCGATACCCACGCCGTCCGCTGTGTTCGAAGATAATCGGAGCGAAGCGAACGATGGGTCATTTGGTCATTTTTATCATTTACCTGTCCCCGAGAAGTGGGGTCGCCTAATTTCATTTAATCG
>CAJXOI010000028.1 GCA_913057885.1 uncultured Micavibrio sp. | reverse complement strand
GGTTGTATAATGTTCATCAGGCAGGTTCCAATCCAGCTCGCGGTTAACATCCCTGACAGTCGCAGTCCCATCAATTAAATATGTCCCATCCATCTCTTGACGGATACCTGTGGCGGTTAGATCTTGTTCATCATCAATTTCACCTACAATTTCCTCAAGAATATCTTCAAGTGTAACAATCCCCTGCCACGATCCATACTCGTCCACAACAATGGCAAAATGTTCTTTTCTCTCGCGAAAGGCCTGCAATTGATCATATAGTGTGGTCGTCTCCGGCACAAACCAGGGGTCAAGCAGCATTGTTTTAATGTCTAACCGTTCAATATTGCCGCTAACGCTTCGCAATTCCCTTAACAAGATTTTTGCATGAATCACACCAATGATATTATCCGGCTCATCCTGCCATACCGGCAATCGTGTGTATGGGCTATTTAAAACCTCATCTACTAATTGGTTCATCGGGGCATCACCGTCCAAGGCCACAACATTACTTCGGTGAGTCATAACATCCTCAATATCAACATCAACCAAATCTAGGATAGAACGAAGCATCGCACGTTTCTCTGATGATTCTCGCATAACACCGTCACCATTTTCATGCTCGTGCGCCAATTCGATTGCGCCGCGCAATTCCTGCACGGCTAAATCGGCCATATTGGGGTTTCCAGCATGAACCCCCAATATCCGCAATGTCATATTCACAATTTGTGAAATCATATTGGTGATAGGTGAAAAAACAAAAACGACAGCTCTTATAACAGGTGCAATAAACAAGGCCATTTTGTCGTGATTGGCCAATGCATATGTTTTAGGTAAGACCTCAGCAAAAATCAAAACAACCAACGTCATTACAAGGGTGGCATAGACAACGCCTGCCTCCCCGACCAGATTTATAAAAAAGGCCGTTGCCAAGGCCGAAGCCAGAATATTGACCAGGTTGTTCCCCAACAATAACGCACCGATCAGTCGATCCCTGTGTTCAATCAAAAGATTAACAATTGCGGCTCTTGGGTTGCCTTCCTTTTCCAACGTCAGCATTCGCGCCCGCGATACAGCCGTTAAAGCCGTTTCAGAACCGGAAAAAAAAGCGGACATACAAATAAGAAGTAATATAGATGGAATAGGCCACCAAAATGACCAATCAATCGTGTTTATAAATTCCATGACTTAACAGTTCTCGTTTGCTTTCTTAATATCATCACATTATCTTGCATACTCTATTTTAAAAATATCTGACAGAGAATAGTGGAATGAAAAAAATTATACTTTTACCAATTATGCTGATTGTCTTTTTCATTGGTGGTGCCATTGCATTGTCGATGCTAGATATGGCGAGTGAACAAACACAAACCAAAAAAGAGATACAAATTGATATTCAATAAATTTATCCCCTTATGTGGCCTGTTACTATGGGGTATGGCTATAGTACCTTACAACATGGCCCATGCCGAGCAGTCTGACTATAATTGGGCTAACATTGACCGCATTGGCTTATTGGATACCGATGATGAGAGGCATTTAGGTAGAGGCCTGTGGCGTAATGTGACACAGGAAGAGACGATAACAGCACTTGATCGTCTGCCATACACTCTTCAGTCCTCTGCTTATCGTGAACTGGTAAAACGCCTGTTACTCAGCACACCCTCACAATCTCGAGAGGACATTGGCGCCCCGTCTTTTTTAACCAAACGCGTTGAACGCCTGATAGCCTATGGCTTGTTTGAAGACGCAAAATTGTTACTCGATAAGGCCACAGCAGATGAATCTCAGCCCGAAATTTATGAATTAGCAATAACAAGATTGCTTTTGGAACTTTATAATCGGTCTTTATCGTCCATTTGTTTGGATGTTCAGGCGTCCGCAGAAATGTACCGCGATATGCCAAAATGGCGAGAACTTCATAATTTCTGTCGCTTGCGTTTTGGCGGAGCGGAGAAAATCAAGCTTGAGGAGCTACAATTTAACCATTTTCCTGAACTCAAAATAATTTTGACCTCTGGCAGCGTGCCTCTCAACACTTTGAAAACAACTTTTGGAACATTGGTAACTTTTCGGGATCAAAAAATAGACTCACAAAATTATAACGACGCAGCACGTGAAATAGATGAATTGTCTGACTTAACAGTCAGATTAGCCCTTGACGAGCAATTTGCAGATAACGAAACCTATCAATGTTATGCAATAGAGGCAGCGGATCGAGGCTTAATCACTACTGATTCATTAATCGCAATTTACAAAAACGCCGTCTTTTCTGAAACTGACTTAAACCATAATAGAGGTGAAGTCACATTACATCCTTGCCATGTTCCTGCCTATTTTTACCAACGCTTATCTAATGCAGGACGAGACAGTGATAGGATAGAATTATACAACATTGCCATGACTGTAACTAAATCAGTACCTTTGGTTGCGCTCATCCCGCTTCAAGAGACAATGAACACGATTGAAATGGATAAAACGTGGCGTATGTCTGTGTTAACAGCCTTGGCCGACGAAAATGTAAGCGATGACCTCCTCCCCATTCAACGGATCACACAATCCGAATCAATTAACCAGGATCAATACCAGGAATGGTTAACCAATGCCAAAAGTGAAAATAATTTTGATATAGATGGTTTTGATATAGCTGCACCTCTTTATTTTTCACAAATTTTATCTGGTGAAATTGACAAGTTACGGCAGAGCGCACAATATCATGAATATGGAAACTTTTTTTCCTTGACATATACAGAAAAACCATTAGTGTTAGGACTAGGTTTTAAAGACTATTTCGCAGATATTTATCAAAAAAACAATGATGCGGACTATGTCACGGCCCTGTTGGAGGTGATTGGCGGCCAAAACCCCACCAGTCTTCACATCCATGAATTCTCGGTTATTTTATCGAGTTTACAGGCCTATAAGTTGGAAAAAGAAGCAATTGCTCTGACTTTAGAGTATTTGCAATAATATTTAAAAATGGTATAAAAAGACTTTGGAAGAATAATTATAGAAAGTCAGTGTAAGGAGCACTAAAGCAATGGCAAGACCAGGAAGACCCGCAAAACCACGTCCTCAAGTGACGAAATCTATCACGAATTTTTTAGAGATGATGGTTTCCGAGAAGGGTGCGGCACAAAATACAATAGCGGCCTATGACCGTGATTTGATCGACATTGATTTATATCTGCAATCACGCGGGACGAACTTGGATAAGGCTAAATCAGCTGATTTCAAAGCGTATATCGATGAATTATCGTCAAAAACACAAGTTAAGGGCGACCGTGAAAACAAAACGACGCCAAGAACTGTGTCTCGTCGTATTTCCGCTGCACGTCAATTCTACAAATTCTTGATTTCTGAAGGGGCACGTGAAGACGATCCAACCTCAACTGTTGAGGCACCTAAGCAAAAGCGCACATTGCCAAAGATTTTGACCGAACAGGAAATCAATCACGCCATTGCAGTAGCAGGACAAAAAGGCAATGCTTCATCAAAACGCTTGGTGACACTTTTGGAGCTTATTTATTCCACCGGTCTCCGCGTATCTGAATTGGTTGGTCTACCGTTATCAACATATCAAGAAGACAGCCAATTTATGATTGTTGAGGGCAAAGGCGGTCGTGAGCGTATGGTGCCATTGACACCATCAGCGCAAAAATCTTTAAAGGAATACGTTGCCGTACGTGAACGTTTTATCGGTGAAGGTGACGACGGTACACAGGCACAATGGTTGTTCCCTTCCAAAACATCAATAAAGGGGCACTTGACGCGTCAGCGTTTCGCCCAGATGTTAAAAGATTTGTCAAAGGCAGCAGATTTCCCAATGGGTAAATTGTCGCCTCATGCTATTCGTCACTCATTTGCGACGCATCTGTTGCAAAATGGTGCTGATCTGCGCGCCGTGCAAAAAATGCTTGGGCATGCAGATATCGCAACGACACAAATATACACGCAAATGTTGGATGAAGAAGTTAACCAAAAGGTTCAAGACAATCATCCAATGGCCAAAACTGGCACAAAGTAAAAAAAGAATTAGGGGATTTATTCTCCTACAAATAAAAATCCCTGTCTCATTATCTCCGGACAGGGATTTTTTTTTTTGCCCTTGGGTCGTAATTTCGCTATATCTATCATCCTAATAATTAAAAAAGAGATCATAAACATGGCACAATTAGACTTTGAAAAACCGATTTTGGAATTAGAGGCCAAGATCAATGAACTGCAAAACATGTCTGGGGACACAGGGTTTAATATTGCCGATGAAATTGCGCGCTTGGATAGTAAGGCACAAAAGCTTAGGGAACAGACTTATTCAAAATTAACCGCTGCGCAAAAGGTTCAGGTGGCACGTCATCCAGAACGCCCTCATTTTGGCGATTACATCAAACATATGATCACAGATTTCACGCCATTGGCGGGAGATCGCAATTTTGCCGAAGACCACGCCTTGGTTGGCGGACTTGGGCGTCTCAATGGACGATCCGTAGTTATTATGGGACAAGAAAAAGGGTCAGACACCGAATCGAGTATCTACCATAATTTTGGAATGGCCCTATCTGAAGTGTATAGAAAGGCGCAACGCCTGATGCATATGGCCGATCAATTTGGTCTTCCTATTGTATCTTTGGTTGATACGGCGGGGGCTTACCCAGGTGTTGGCGCGGAAGAGCGCGGCCAATCCGAAGCGATTGCAAAATCGATTGAAACCTGCCTCCGTGTTGGTGTGCCAATCGTTTCCGTCATTATTGGTGAGGGCGGATCAGGTGGTGCAATTGCCATTGCAACTGGGAACAAGGTGTATATGTTGGAACATTCCATTTATTCCGTGATTTCACCAGAAGGATGCGCATCAATTTTATGGCGGAGTGCGGAATACGCAAAAGATGCAGCCGCCGCGCTGAAATTAACTGCGCAGGACATGACACAAAACGGCCTTGTTGATGGCATTATCACGGAACCTGCTGGTGGCGCTCACCGCGATCACGCAACAACAATTGATAATGTATCTAAAATAATTGAAAAATCACTGAAATCTCTTGATGACATGGACAAAGAGGCGTTAATTAGAGACCGCCGTGAAAAGTTCCTCGCCATGGGACGGATGTAAAAAGACACATTGATTTTTGTGTCATTGCCACTATGTCTTAGTAAATGACTGATCCAATTATCGTCTGGCTTCGCCATGATCTTCGACTGAGGGATAACCCTGCCCTTTACCATGCGGCCTATAATAAAACCCCTATTATTCCCGTCTTTATCTATGACCCTGAAGCCATGGATCGCGATTATGGAGGGGCGCAAAAATGGTGGTTACATCACGCTCTTCATGCCCTACGCAAAGACTTTAAAGATCATGGCGTTGATTTGGTTGTGCGTCAGGGTGATAGCCTCGAGATATTAAACACGCTCATTTCTGAAACAAACGCTAAAGGTGTTTATTGGAATAGATCTTACGAGGCCTGGTCAATCGATCGTGATGCCCATATCAAAGAAGTCTTAAAAGATCGCGATCTTGATGTGCAATCCTTCAAGGCCAATGTCTTATTTGAACCATGGACGGTCAAAAATGGTTCCGGCGATCCATACCGTGTTTTCACCCCGTTTTGGAAGGCCTGTCGCGCCCAAGAAGAAGCCATTGAAGACGAGCTGCCCGTGCCAAACTCAATGGTTAATGGCGCGCCCTCCTCCCTCAATATTGGTGATATTTCCGATTTTGACTTTTTACCTGACATTCGATGGGATAAAAAAATGGCAGACCATTGGGATATTTCCGAAAATGGTGCATGGGAACGTATGCACACCTTTTTCAAAGACGCCCTTGGTGGATATAAAGACGATCGCAATATCCCCTCTCGCGATACGACATCCCGCCTATCGCCTTATTTGCGGTGGGGGATAATTTCGCCAAGGTCTATTTGGCATGCCACACATGATTATTGTTCAAACCATGATGTCCCACAAAAAGATAAAGATCATTTTTTATCCGAGGTCGGGTGGCGAGAATTTTCCTTTCATCTTCTCTATTACAACCCGAATATGAAAGATGATCCCTTACAGGACAAATTTAAAAATTTCCCGTGGGATCAAGATTCCGGCGTGCTTAAACGCTGGCAAAAAGGACAAACAGGATACCCGATGATTGATGCAGGAATGCGTCAATTGTGGCAGACGGGATGGATGCATAACCGCATCCGCATGATTGTCGGGTCATTGCTGGTCAAACATCTTTTGCATAGTTGGATTGAGGGGGAACAATGGTTTTGGGATTGTCTTGTCGATGCCTGCCCTGCCAATAATACGGCCGGATGGCAATGGATTGGGGGATGTGGTGCCGATGCCGCGCCCTATTTCCGCATTTTTAACCCTATCACTCAGGGTGATAAATTCGATGCCTATGATTATGTGCGACAATATGTGCCGGAAATCGCACATATAGAGGATAAATATCTGTTTGAACCATGGGAGTCCCCTAATCCGCCCGCCAATTACCCTGCGCCCATCATAGACCATAAAGAAGGCCGCGAAAAAGCCTTAGCGGCGTTTGAAACCACTAAAGAAAAATAAATTAGGCCCCAAAGACCGCAGTATCATCTAACTCCTGCTCAATGCGGATCAATTGGTTGTATTTTGCAATCCGGTCGGAACGGGACAGCGATCCCGTTTTAATTTGTCCGCAATTTGTTGCAACGGCCAAATCGGCAATGGTTGCGTCTTCGGTTTCGCCTGATCTGTGCGACATCACAATGCCGTATCCTGCACGTTTGGCCATTTCAATCGTGTCCATTGTTTCCGTCAATGTCCCGATTTGATTGACCTTGATCAAAATCGCGTTTGCGGCTTCGTCAATAATACCGCGCTCCAACCGCTTGGCGTTGGTCACAAACAAATCATCGCCGACCAATTGAATTGTTTCGCCCATGGCACTATTAAGGTTTTTCCATCCGTCCCAATCGTCTTCGTCCAAACCATCTTCGATGGATAAAATAGGATATCGATCACATAAATCCTCGTAATATTTAATCATTTCGTCAGACCCAAGGGATTTCCCCTCGCCCTTCAAATGATACTTGCCGTCTTTGAACAATTCAGTCGCCGCAACATCCAACGCCAAGACTACATCTTCACCGGCTTTATAGCCCGCCTTTTCAATCGCCTTCATCACATAGCCCAAGGCTTCGTCTGTTGAGGCGAGATTCGGAGCAAAACCACCCTCATCGCCCACATTGGTGTTATGCCCCGCGTCTGAGAGTTCTTTTTTAAGGGCGTGAAAAATTTCCGCCCCCCAACGAATGGATTCGGTACATGACGGCGCCCCCACAGGCATAATCATAAATTCCTGAACATCCACGGCGTTATCGGCGTGCGCACCACCATTGATGATATTCATCATCGGCACAGGCAAGGCATGGGCGTGCACCCCGCCAATATATTTATAAAGCGGCATATCATAAGACATGGCCGACGCCTTGGCACAGGCCAGAGACACCGCCAACATGGCATTCGCACCCAGTTTTGATTTATTTTCCGTCCCGTCCAAAGCAATAAGCGTTTGATCAATCATCATCTGGGCGGAGGCATCCATGCCCAAAATCGCTTCGGATATATCATCAAAGATATTATCAACGGCCTTGAGAACGCCCTTCCCGCCATAGCGTTTTTTATCACCATCACGAAGTTCCACCGCTTCATGGGCGCCTGTGGATGCACCGCTAGGTACCGCCGCGCGACCGTATGATCCGTTCTCAAGGGTCACATCGACCTCGACAGTCGGGTTTCCGCGTGAATCTAAAATCTCTCTGGCATGAATATCTATAATGGCTGGCATGGTTTATAATCCTTTCACAACGCTATCAACGTCTT
>CAJXOI010000027.1 GCA_913057885.1 uncultured Micavibrio sp. | reverse complement strand
TATTGATGCCATCATGAACCGCACAAAAGAACGCCCCATCCCCGCGGGAAAAATCCCGCATGCCGAGGGCTTGGCCTTTGCAATTATAATGTGCCTTTTGTCCGTGATGATGATGGGGTTGGCGCTCAATTGGGTGGCAAGCGGGCTTTTAGCCTTTGCGATTTTATTTTATGCCGTGATTTACACCATGTGGTTAAAACGCTCCACGCCACAAAATATCGTCATTGGCGGCGCGGCGGGAGCCTTTCCCCCTATGATTGGATGGGCCGCCGTGACGGGATCTGTAACCATTGAGGGGCTCATACTTTTTGCCATTATCTTTTTTTGGACACCGCCGCATTTTTGGGCATTGTCCCTGTTTGCCAACAGCGACTATAAGGCAGCATCCATCCCGATGATGACGGTTACGCATGGGGCGAAATACACGAAAATCCAGATGATTATTTATACGCTGTTGTTATTTGCGGTGTGCTTGTGCCCTTATTTTTATGGCATGGCGGGATGGGAATATCTTGTTGCCACATGCATCCTGAATGGCCTGTTTATCCTAAGTGCCATTCAAACCTATAAAGAAAAAGACGGGCAATTTAAAAGTGCCCGCCTGATGTTTGGATATTCGATTTTTTACCTGTTTGCGATTTTCACCGCATTGATCGTTTTTGGTTAAACGCCGCAAGCCTTGCTGATGGCATCATGCGCAGCACCTGATCCACGTAAAGAGAATGTATCTGTGGTCAAAGTTCCGCGTGAGGACGTACCCTTCACAACCATGGTCGACCCTTTGCGAATAGCATCGGTAATGCGGTTATCGCTGTCTTGATCCGGTGTCCATGCCATATCGCGTTGTGTGAAAAGCGTAAATCTCTCTCCATTCGCCTCAACAGTAACATCACTGCCATCTTTATAAGTATAACCGGTTATGTAGCTAAAGACATTTTTGGTTTTTTCGGCGGGGCGGTGCGTTATTAACGCGAAAATATCACCGCGTTTTGTGTAATTCCCTTGTGCTTTTGTTGGTTGCGACACCATGTAGCAAACCTTATTACCGTCTTCGGTGAAGCTGTATGCGGCCCAATCACCGTAATTGCCAATTAAGGTTGGGGCTTGAGCCAAAGCAGTGCCACTCACACTCAATGTCATGGCCATTGTCAAAATTCCTAATGCACGGTTTAAACGCATGTCTTCTACTCCATTATCATTTTTATAATTGATTTATTTCACCAGCATCATACGGCAGAAAAAGGGCAAGACCAAGAGGGTTTCCCACCACATGTGGATAGAATTTAAATTTTTCCGTCTTTTTGCAATCGGGCGCGGCGGCGCAAGGCTTGTGGTTGCGGTAAAACAATTTCATCCGGCCCACCCGCCATGACCGGGCGCGGGGCAAAACGTCCTGTGGAAATCAAACGATCATACATCACAATCGCCCCCGCAACCCCCACATTGATACAAAATTGCATCGGGATTTTAATAACATGGTCGGCGCGATTCATCATGGCATCTGACACATTCCCCATTTCAGGGCCAAGTACATAAGCCGCCGCCTGCGGATGACGAAAGGATGGAAGCTCAACCGATTCCTCACAAAATTCCACGGCAACCAGCGCACATTTTTTTGGCAATCCAAAATCATCAACCGAGTCATATTCGTAAAAAGGTAAATTATTCCATGCCTTGGACGTGTCTGATTCCTTGACATCACGGACATTCAAATTCGGATTGATGGTAAAGAAAAAAGATGCACCAAATGCATGTGCGGACCGCACCAAATTCCCCAAATTGCCGGGTTTGGAAATACCCTCAACCCCGATTCCGAAATAACCGCGTTTTGCTTCACTCATGATTTTTATCTAAACCATCACCTTGTGAAAGACAATCAATAATAGGCATTGTGGTCTCCGTGGTCTCATTTTTTCCAGATAAGTGTTTGTTTTTAAACAATGTGACCACGGTGACTACACAACTTTATCTTTTTTTTAATCGTCATAGCGATCTCAATTTAGATCTTAAATTATAGGAATAAATTCATATTTTGTCAAGGCTATTAAAGCCGCTCTTGATGATGCTTATCAAGATCACGGAACCGTGTGAATCGCCCATCAAAGTATAAAGTCTCTGTCCCTGTGGGTCCGTGACGTTGTTTGGAGATAATAATATCCGCCTTGTTATAGGCCTTGTCCATTTTTTCCTGCCATGCCGCCATTTTTTCGGCCTCGTCCTCCGACGGTTGCGCGTTTTGCAGGTAATATTCCTCGCGGTAAATGAACATCACCACATCCGCATCCTGTTCAATCGATCCCGATTCACGCAAATCAGCCAATTGCGGGCGCTTATCCTCGCGGTTTTCAACCGTTCTGGACAATTGGGACAGGGCAATGACAGGAATTTGCAATTCCTTGGCAATCGCCTTTAGCCCTCTTGTGATTTCGGATACCTCGAGCACGCGATTTTCAGACCCCTGTTTTGACCCCGTTCCACGCAATAATTGCAGATAGTCAACGATCAACAATTCCAAACCGTGTTTGCGTTTCATCCGCCGCGCCCGCGTGCGCACCGCGGTAATGGTTTGCGCGGGCGTGTCATCTATATAGAGTGGAATTTGCGACAGGCGGGACGCCGCCTCGGCCAATCCACGGAATTCCTCTGCACCAAAATCACCGCGGCGTAATTTATCAAATGGCATTTCCGCAAGGTCACATAACAAACGCGAAGCCAACTGGTCAGATGACATCTCCAATGAAATCACACCAACACGACCACCTTCTTCGCCACCAGATCGGGCATAGGCATTGGCCGCATTGTAGGCAATATTGATCGCCAAAGATGTTTTTCCCATCGCAGGACGCGCCGCCAAAATCAACAGGTCGGACGGTTGCAACCCACCCAATCGTTTATCCAAATCACGCAATCCGGTTGTGACACCCGTCACATTCCCATCTGTTTTAAACGCCTTTTCCGCCATTTGAATAGACACATTGACCGCATCTTTCATGGTGATAAACCCGCCCTGCGCATCCCCTGTTTCCGCGAGGTCATAGAGTTTTTGTTCCGCCGCATTCAGGCAATCATCGGCGTTCACATCAATATCTTGTTCAAACGCATCATTGACCACATCACGCCCGATGGCGATCAATTCCCGCCGTAAATACAGGTCATATAAAGTTTTGGCGTAATGATTCGCATTGATGACCGACACAACGGATGACAAAAGGTCGGACACATAATCCGCACCGCCGACGTCTTTAAGATCCTCATCTTTTTCGAAATAGGCCTTGAGCGTCACGGCATCGGCATTTTGCTCACGGTCGATGATTTTCAGGATGCTGTCATAAATCCGTTGGTGGACGGGAACATAAAAATGATTCGGACGCAAATAATCGGAAAAATTTTCGATGACGCGGTTGTCTTCCAACATCGCGCCCAACAACGCCTGCTCCACCTCTACATTATGGGGCAGGGTGCGGATGGTGACATCATCCGCTATATCGTTTGAATTATTTTGAAGTGCCTCAACCACAGCCATATCGCACCATACAAAATGCCGTCATAAAAATCGACTCTTAAATTTACTGTTGGCTCCGTCTGATCTTCCGCCACTTGGCGACATTGGCCTGATGTTCCTTGTACGTTTTGGCAAAGGCATGGCCGCCCGTCCCATCGGCAACAAAGAATAAATAATCATGGTCCGCGGGGTTCAAAACCGCCGTAATAGCCGCCCGCCCGGGATTGCATATCGGGGTTGGGGGCAACCCTGTACGTGTGTACGTGTTAAACGGTGTATCCTGTTGCAAATCGCGGGTTAACAACCGCCGCCCTAACGGTCCGCGGCCATCATCTTGGTGTTTACCACCCGTAATGCCGTAAATCACGGTTGGATCGGTCTGCAACGCCATGCCGATTCGCAGCCGATTATGAAACACGCCCGCAACCTTGGCATATTCGGACGGCACGGATGTCTCCTTTTCCACAATAGAGGCCAAGATCACCACCTCTTCCATTGTTTCAAGCGGCAATTTTTCCAATATCGTTACATCTTGTTCGCTCACAAAACTGGCCATCGCCTGTTGCATGCGGGAAATTTTCTCAAGGCGCGAATCACCTTTCGAGAAAAAATACGTCTCGGGCATCAAGGACCCTTCGGGTGGAATATCTTCAATCTCGCCATCCAAAAATTCATTGTCTTTTAAAATCTGAACGATTTGCCAACTGGTCTGCCCCTCGGGAATTGTGAATTTGCGTTGGATTGTTTTGCCGTTTTGCAATATATCCAGGATTTGCGCCGTGCTTGCATTGGCGGGGATTTCAAATTCTCCGGCCTGTAATGGTTTGCCACCATTCATCAGTTGCGATCCAATCAAAAACGTATATTTGGTATAGATTAGATTCTCGTCCTCTAAATATTGACCAATGGCTTGTGTGCCCAAACCACGCTGGATTTGAATTTCCTTTACCTCTTCAACCGGCCCGGGCATTTGAAACGCCACAACCATCCCCGCGACAGCTAGCGCAATCCCGATCACGAATAAATATGTCAGTGAGAAAAGACTCAAGATAAATTTCATGATCAATCTTTTATCATGCTCATGATACACACGCGAGAGGGAAATATTAAATCCATAGCCGCGTCAGTGATGTGCGATGTCTAGGACGGTTTTTAAGCGCCGTGCCTAGCTCTGTTAACACTGCGCCACGATAGTGCCGATCAGCAGATAAATCATCATATCTGCCATTAAAGGACACTGCAATTTTTCCAAAAGCGGCGACCGAGCCGATACTGACATCATGGCCAAATCGCATCGATAATTCACGTTGAAACTCACTATATAGAATATCCGTTAGTTTTGGATCATCATACAAGAACCGGGCTTGATCACCCAAGATCTGAATGATTTGAATTTTGTATTTTTCGGCAATATCCGCTGCGACATCATTCATAATAATCTCCAAACGTGATTGATCTGCAACCGAATGGTGAGAAAACCCGTTAATATCCATCGCAATAATGTAACGCTCGCGCTCTTGGTCTCTCAGGCCAAAAACGGTCTCTATATCTAAAGATTGTTTTGTAATATAAGATGATGCATTATAGGCAACATACGATAAAGCAGATGGCAGTGATTCCATCATCACTGTCTGCCCCTCATCACCCACAATCTGTATCACCAACCCTGACTGATCAATTGGGATATGAGTTGTGATATGACCATCAAAACTCTTGCTAAGTGACACAGCTTGA
The DNA here is from genome assembly GCA_913057885.1 of uncultured Micavibrio sp. Lineage (GTDB taxonomy): Bacteria > Pseudomonadota > Alphaproteobacteria > Micavibrionales > UBA1664 > UBA1664. The sequence goes on along the minus strand of CAJXOI010000027.1, from coordinate 2,744 downwards.
CCCGCCTCAACAAAATCGCCGACAGCAGTCCCCTTTAGCGGTATTTTTGTGCGCAAGAATTTTTCATGAAACCGATCTACATCGCGATGGGATTTTATATTGAGAGACGAAATTGGGGCAGCATAACCTTGTTTTTGATCGATGACCCAAACAGCAAGCCCATATGGGTGCGCAGAACAGTGAGCCACGGATTGCGTCAATGCGCCATTAATTGCAGGATGTGTGCCCCTAGCTTTTACATACATATAAGTTTGAGTACCATACATACTGGGCAAAAGAAAAGGCGAAATTCATGAAGTTATCTTAAACTCATCGCTTTATTCGGGGGCTTGGCTTTCTGAATCCCCGCGCGGGGATGGCGGGGACCCACTATTAGACCTTCGTCAAAATAAGGGATGCGTTTGTACCACCAAAACCGAAAGAGTTGGATAACGCCGCGTTGACGGTTTTTTCCTTAGCCGTGTGCGGCACAAGGTCCATGCCCTCGGTCACTTCGGACGGGTTATCCAAATTGAGGGTTGGCGGCAATATGCCCGTTTCAATCGCTTTGGCGGTATAAATCGCCTCCACAGCACCGGCCGCGCCCAGCAAGTGTCCAATCGCCGATTTTGTGGACGACATGGATATGTTATCCAAAGAATTGGCAAACATACGTTTGACCGCGCCACATTCAATACCGTCACCAACGGGCGTGGATGTACCGTGCGCGTTCACGTAGTCAATCTGTTCAGGATTCATTCCCGCGTTCCTGAGTGCCGCTTCCATCGCGCGGTACCCACCATTGCCGTCTTCGGCAGGGGCGGTGATGTGATTGGCATCACCTGAGAGGCCATAACCTTTGACCTCAGCATAGATTTTGGCGCCACGCGCCTTGGCATGTTCGTATTCTTCCAAAACAACAATGCCTGCACCTTCGGCAATGATAAATCCGTCGCGGCCTTCGTCAAACGGGCGGGATGCCTTTTCCGGTGTTTCGTTATATCCTGTGGTCAACGCACGCGCTGCGGCAAACCCCGCCATACCGATCCGGTTTACGGAACTTTCTGCGCCGCCAGCGATCATCACATCGGCATCACCGAACATTATCAGTCGTGCCGCGTCGCCAATGGCGTGCGTTCCCGTGGCACAGGCCGTCACGACAGAATGATTCGGCCCCTTAAATCCGTATTTGATGGAAACATGACCAGACGCCAGATTGATCAGCGCGGACGGAATAAAAAATGGCGAGATACGGCGTGTACCCTTATCATCCATAAGACCCGATGTTTGATAAATAGTTTCCAACCCACCAATACCAGACCCGATCAAAACGCCTGTGCGCCATGATTTTTCATCCGTGTCAGCTACATAGCCCGAATCAGTAATGGCCTCTTGCGCCGCAGCCATGGCAAAGACGATAAATTCGTCCATTTTCTTCTGCTCTTTCGGCTCGACATAGGATGCGGCATGGAACAATCCATTACCCGACGGTTCGTCGGAACGCGGCACGATTCCTGCAATTTTGGATGGGATATCAGACACATCAAAATGCCCAACGGTTTTAATCCCGCTTTTGCCGCTCGTAATTTCATTCCAGTTATGGCCAACCCCCATACCCAAAGGCGACACCATACCCATTCCGGTGATAACAACACGTCTCATATGCTTTTTACCTCTTTAAATTTAAAATCCCCGCATTATAGCGGGGATTAAAATAATAGACAAATGCCTATAAAATCAAAAAACTATTCACCGGCGTTTTCTTTAATGAAAGACACGGCGTCGCCAACTGTTTGGATTTTTTCCGCGGCATCATCAGGAATTTCAATATTGAATTCTTCTTCAAAAGCCATAACCAATTCAACAGTGTCCAAAGAATCGGCACCAAGGTCGTCAATGAAGCTCGCGCCTTCGGCTACTTTGTCCTCATCAACACCCAAATGTTCAACAACAATTTTCTTAACGCGTTCAGCAATATCGCTCATCACTTTGTTTCCTTCTTTTTTATTAACTCTTAATTTTTCAAAGACGTGGCTTTGTAACAGAGCATTTCGCAAAAAACAATAGCGGATTTACAAATTCGCGCAAGCCCCTGCAGGGCTTATCCTAACAGCCCCTGTGGATAAAGAATATATTTGACGTATTGTTATTTTGGCTTTATGGTTCGCGCATGGTTCAAATCACAACACATCGGCTATGCCTCAGAGATTTTGAAAGCAATGATGTTGAGGCCATTCACCGCATTGCCACCACAAAAGGATTTCATTTTTATTCATTGGACGGCACTAAAGAGAATGCCAAAGAGTTTGTCACAAAAGCCATCGATATGGCTCGTAAAGGCGACGCCAGGACAAGTTTTAAAATGGCGGTTACACATGATGGGCAATGTATCGGATACGCCTCTTTTGATGACCTTCACGCCCCTAAAGACGACACGCCTGATATTGGCTATCTGATTGATCCGCAGTTTCAACGGCGTGGCTTTGCGTGTGAGGCCATGGGTGCTTTAATGAAATATTGCTATGATAGCCGCCCGCAATTGGATGTGAGTTGGTTAACAGTGCACCCCGAGAACATTGCATCCAAAAAGGTCGCGGGACGTTTAGGGTTTGAACGCGCGGTCCATGGTGTTGTTGAAAAACCTTATGGCCCACGTCTTGTCTATTCGACAAATCGCCGGCGTTTGCGCTATCATGGCCTGATATCATGAAAGCCGACATCTTACACGAACCTGAACCCAAAGTTATAGAAACTGAAAACCCGCC
>CAJXOI010000026.1 GCA_913057885.1 uncultured Micavibrio sp. | reverse complement strand
GCTGTTCCTCGCCTGCTGCGTCATGTTCGTCGTGGGCGGGCTGGTGATGCCGGACTTGCCGCAGAAGGGCATCCTTGGCGCGATGGGCCAGCAGTTCCTGCCGGTCTGGATCGCCCTGATCGTGCTTTTTGCCGCGTCGATCCGGTTCAAGCGCAAGCTCGGCCTCTACGGCAAGCTCTTCGACAGCCCGATCGGGATGGTGGGATTCGGCCTCGTCATGTTCTGGATGTTCGCGGCGATCTTCGCGGATATCGTCATCACGCACGGCCCCATCGACGTCCTCAGCCAGATGCGGAACGAACCGCCGGGCAGCTTCATCCCCAGCCCGGACGAGGGCGCCTACCCCGCTTATCTTCTGGGGGGAGACAATCTCGGCCGTGACGTGTTCAGCCGCATGGTCTACGGCGCGCGCGAGGTGCTGAAGATCGCGCCCGCGTTAATTATGGGGTTGAGGTGGGTTATTACCGCAATGATGGCGATGAATTGACAGTTGCTTTAGGTCAAAGCTATCGTTTAGACGACAATGACAACCCTTTTTCAGAGGGGTCAGGTTTTGAACAGCAGAAGTCCGATATTGTCGGCCAAATTGGCGCCAGTTTTAACAATCACCGTCATAATTTGAATTATCGCTTTCAACTGGATGGTGATAAATTAAACTCCGAACGTCACGAAGTCTATGGGCAGACAGGTATAAAAGATACTCGTCTTTCCGCCATTTACCTTTATGAGCGAGGAACAGAGGGCACGGAATTTGAAGAGAGTCGTGAACAGATTCAAACGCGCATAACACACGACCTTGATGAAAACTGGTTTATCACCGGTGCCATGCTTTATGACCTTGGTCAAGAGGAGGGAATGCGCAAGGCTTCTGCCGGATTGGGATACAATGATGACTGCTTTGGTGTCGCCATGGAATTGAATAGGGAATTGCAGCGCGAGGCAACGGGAACCGATGATTTATCCGTTCTGGTCAGATTTCGCCTAAAAAACCTTGGTGAATTTGAAACAACTGCCTATGATGGTGGATCATCCGACGATGATGACGATGACGAGAACGACGTTTTGAACGAGGGGCTTTCGCCATGATCACAATTCCAATTATATTCCATATGTGGTTTGGTGTTTTACTGACTCTTTTGGCAGTTTATTCCTTTGCAAAAGAGAAAATTTCGCTGGAAATGACTGCGCTGTCCATCGTGGCCATCCTTTTGATTTACGGCCAAATATTTCCACTGAATGATGTGGACGGGAATAATGTCCTCAATCCCGTTGATTTACTCTCAGGCTTTTCAAACCCATCCCTAATGGCGGTTTTGGCCTTGCTGATTATGGGGCAGGGGATGTTACAAACAGAGGCTTTGCGTCCAATAACGCGTCTTTTTATGGTCAAAAAGAAGTCGTGGGCTGTTATCGCAGTTGTGCTTTTGATATTTTTTGTTTTGGCCGCATCGGCCTTTATGAACAACACGCCACTTGTTATTTTGGCGATTCCACTTCTTCAATCTTTGTGTAACCATGCGAAACTGTCACAAAGTCGCGTGATGATCCCGTTGAGTTTTGGGGCAATATTGGGGGGGATGACAACACTGATTGGATCATCCACCAACCTTTTGGTGTCCAGTGCGATGATGGATTTAGGGTATCAACCACTGGGGTTTTTTGATTTTACCGAAGTCGGTGTGATGATGGCGGCCGTTGGTTTTATATATGTTGCATTCATTCTTCCATTTTTATTGCCTGATCGATCTTCGTTGGCCAACCAATTGACTGGAAATGATAAACAATTTATTGCCGAGCTTGATATTGAAGAGGGGAGCCCACTTATTGGTTTGGAATGTACACAAGGGCAATTTCCAAAATTGCCTGATCTCAATGTGCGGATGATCCAACGCGGTGGGCACGTTATTTTACCGCCTTTTGAAGGACATCAAATACAAAAAGACGATATCATAATTGTTGCTGCGACACGGTCCGCATTAACAGATGTCCTAAGTGATAATCCTGGGTTTTTGCTATCTGATGAAGAAGAAGACATTATCGAAAGAGATGATGATAAAAAAGAAAATGATGATGGTTATGAATTAAACAGCCGCGTTTTGGCAGAGGTGATGATTACACCTACATCTCGGCTGATTGACATGTCATTGGAACAAGCGGGATTTGATAAACAATTTGGTGCGGTTGTTTTGGGCATACAACGTCGCGCCCGCGTTGTGCGTCGTCGTTTAGGGCGCGTGCGTCTCGAATCTGGTGACGTGTTGTTGATCGCAGGGTCTCAGGCATCATTGGATTCCATGCGTGCCAATCAAGATTTCATTGTGATGGCAGGCACGATAAAAGACATGCCAATGACATCCAAGGCACCGATTGCGATGTTGATTTTCCTGCTGACTATTGGCTCGGCTGCGCTTGGCTTTTTACCCATTCCTGTTGCGGCGATTGCCGGTGCTATGGCCATGATTGCAACAGGGTGCCTGAATATGCGCCAAGCATTGCGCGCAGTGGATCGAAAAATCTATTTGCTTGTCGGGGCGGCGCTTGCGCTTGGTACAACTTTGCAGGTTACTGGCGGAGCAGCCGCAATGGCGAATGTTCTGACCGTTATCCCTTATGCAGATGACCCTTTGGTCATTGCCTCCGTCCTTTTTATTATGGTTGCGATCACAACCAATTTATTAACCAATAACGCATGCGCTATTCTCTACACGCCCATTGCTATGAATTTGGCCGCCAGCTTGAACGTTGACCCTATGATTTTTGCCGTTGTCGTTGTGATGGCGGCAAACTGCTCATTTGCCTCGCCCATTGGATATCAAACGAATTTAATGGTGATGGGGCCAGGGCATTATCGCTTTGTCGATTTTATGAAGGCGGGTATTCCGCTCATGGTGATTATGTGGATCACATTCACCATTATCGCGAAATTTTATTACGGATTATAAGTTACAGTCCAAAGGGACGATATGCTGGCCCTCCATAACGTGCTCCATATCTTGGCTGGCTGTAATAATTATTGTGCACACGTTGTTGAGCCTGATTTCCGTTTGAGCATCGTCTTACTGCGCCGTCTGCTTGTGTTGACCGTCTTAAAACCTGACCATTTTGATTAACAATTATATTGGTGTAGCCATCGACGGATGTAATAACACAATCGCTGCCTGTTAAATATCCTGCGGCGGCACCTACAACTGCACCTTCAGCGGGATTTTCACCAAGCAAAATTGCAACGGCCGCACCGCTTAATGCGCCACCAACGACACCTTGTTCGCGTGTGTATTGCGACCCTGTCGATAGGCATCCTGTCGTTGTTAATGCTGCGGCCAAGGCTAATGCAATTTTTGGGCGTGCAAATTTAAGCATAATGAAGCTCCTTTAAAAAATTTTATGATAAGTACCATTAAGAGAATGAAATTGTCAAATATTTAGATATCCAAAACATCATCATCGGCGTATTGGGCGTTGGCCTGAATAAAATTAAATCGTGCCTCGGCATTTTTACCCATTAAATCATCAACCAGAATTTTGACGGGGTCTTCACCATCCGTTATTTCGGGGAGGGTGACTTGTAGTAATGTCCGCGTGGCGGGGTTCATTGTTGTTTCCTTTAATTGCGCGGCGGGCATTTCGCCAAGCCCTTTAAAGCGGCTAACATCGACCTTAGATTTGCCTTTAAAAGTTGTTTGCATCAATTGATCCTTGTGCAAATCATCCATGGCGTATTCGGTTACCCCCCCCGCGGCCAGACGATAAAGCGGCGGTTGCGCAAGGTATAAAGAACCACTTTCGATCAACCCAGGCATCATGGAATAGAAAAAAGAGATAAGGAGCGAGGCAATATGCGCCCCGTCTACATCCGCATCGGTCATAATGATAATACGTTCATAGCGCAAGGCTTCCAAATCAAATTGTTTTCCTAAACCACATCCCAAAGCTTGGGTAATATCCTGAATTTCTGTGTTGGCGGCGATTTTGTCTTTGGTTGCGCTCACAACATTAAGAATTTTTCCGCGTAATGGCAAAATTGCCTGTGTTTCACGGTTGCGGCCTTGTTTGGCCGATCCGCCCGCGCTATCCCCCTCGACAATAAAAATTTCTGTATCTTCGGATGAACGCCGCGAGCAATCCGCTAATTTACCGGGCAGGCGGGTTTTACGGGTGGCGGTTTTACGGCTCATTTCCTTGGCTGATCGGCGGCGGTTTCTCTCCTCCGCATTTTGGATCGCAGCCATTAAAAGGTCATTGGCGGTTTTTGTATCTCCAGTTAAATAATGATCAAAATAATCTTTGACCGCTAAATCGGTAATTTTGGCCGCTGCAAGTGTCGCCAATTTATCCTTTGTCTGCCCCTGAAATTGTGGGTCAGGGATAAAGACAGAAAGTAAGATGCACGCACCATTGACAATATCTTCGGCGGTGATCGTTGCCGCCTGTTTGTTACCCGTCATTTCACCATAGGCCTTGAGAGAGCGGGTGAGGGCTGTTCTTAGGCCGCTTTCATGGGTTCCGCCCTGTGGCGTGATAACGGTATTACAATATGACCGCGTAAATCCGTCCGATTTCATATCCGGCCATGCAATGGCAAATTCAACCTTTGCCTTATGATCGGGCATATCGACAAGGCCGCTAAAGATGTTCGGGTTTAAAAGCTCTTTTCCTTCAAGTTCTTTATAAAGAAAATCCGCTAAACCATTGGGAAAATGAAATGTATCGTCGGCCGGAATGCTGGTTCCTTCAACTTCACTTTTCCATCGGATTTCAACACCGCGGAATAAATACGCCTTTGAGCGGGTTTTTTCATACAGCAATTCAGGCTTAAGCTTTTTATTCCCAAAAATTTCAGGGTCGGGCTTAAACCATACTGTTGTCCCGCGACGATTATTCACTGTACCTAGATTTTCAAGCTTTGAAGTCGAAAGGCCACGAGAAAAAGTTTGCTTATAAAGCTGTTTGTCACGAGCCACCTCAATCCACATTTCTTCAGACAGAGCATTCACAACGGAAATCCCGACCCCGTGCAATCCACCAGAGGTTTCATACGCCTTACCGGAAAATTTGCCGCCAGAATGTAATGTCGTTAAAATGACTTCTAACGCTGATTTTCCGGGATATTTTGGGTGTTCATCAACGGGAATCCCGCGTCCGTTATCTGATATGGTGATGCTGTTATCATTATGTATTGTGACCTCAATACGATTAGCATGTCCGGCCACAGCCTCGTCCATCGAATTATCCAATATTTCAGACACAAGGTGGTGTAGGGCGCGTTCATCTGTTCCGCCAATATACATCCCCGGGCGCTTGCGAACGGGTTCCAGCCCTTCTAAAACCTCAATTTGCGAGGCATCATAATTTTGCTTGTTTTCCTGCGTCATGTCCTTGCCATAGTGGTGAAATACAATAGAATAGTAAAGATGAAAAGTCAGGAAAGCCCCAGAAAATTACCTAATCAAACCCCGACATTGCGCGTCATTCCGATGCCTGCGGATACAAATGCAGAAGGGGATATATTTGGGGGATGGTTGTTATCACAAATGGATTTGGCGGGCGCAAGCGAGGCATATCAATATGTCGGAAACCGTATTGTAACGGTGGGAGTAGATAGTATGAATTTCCACAAACCCGTCTTTGTCGGTGATGAAGTTAGTTTTTTTACCGATATTCGTAAGGTCGGAAAAACATCCATTGCCATTCACGTCGAGGCATGGGCACGGGGACGTATGGATCACGAGTATCGTATGGTAACCGAAGGGGTGTTTACCTTTGTTTCCATCGGACGAGACAGACAACCAAGAGAAATTAATAGAAAATGTTAAGATTATTTGCCCTGACTTTATTAATATTAATGTGCGTGCGTGCGCAAGGGACATATGCGCAGGTATCAAGCTCGCCAATGCAAAATGGAGCACAAATTGTATCCCAAGAATCCGCATTTGAGGACAACTCCAAGGTTGTGAATGCGACGTTCGACCATAATGAATCATTGAACTTTACCGCAAAAATCCCGCGCAATTTTACGATTGTTCCAAAAGATCGCCTTAGAGCTTTAGAGATGAATGAGAGATTTTACGGTGAACTTTTTGAGGCTTATGGCCCTGCGATTGAGCTTGGCTTGCGGCCTTACTTCAAGGTAACGTCTATTGACCCTATTCGTGTTGTTTCCCCTAAAAATTGGATCAAGATTCAAGAATTAACGCGCGGTTATAAAATCAATGATTTAAAAAAATTATCGGGAGACGATATAGAGGTTTTATATGTCCGTTTAGATGAAGATGGGTACACAGAGGTGGTTAAGGCCAAGATATTCCATCATCAAAACAGATTGGTCGCCGCAGAATATGTTCTGCCTGATCGTATGTACCAAGACGGACGTGCGATGCAGGATTTCGTCATCGATAGTTTTTCTTTTGAAAATGAATTTGACAGATCCGCAACAGAGCGCGTTAATCTGTTTAGGTCTGAGGGTATCTCATACGAATATCCAAGGACATGGCGACTTGATCACGAGAGAGGTGACGCAGTTAACCGTCATGAATTCTTTTTGGAGGGGATCGATAGTGACCAATATATTTTTACAACGATGAATTTAACATTGGTGGCCAGCAAGTCGTTGCGTGATAGGTTGGATCGTACCTTTTATACTGTTGATTTAAGAGAAGAAATCTCAACAGTACAAGACATGATTAATGAGCTTGGATTCGAGGTCGAAGACGTATTAGAACGTCACGAATTCGATTTTAACTTTGATACAATTATTAATACTACAGAGGTCTATCCATTAAAGCGGCAACAACACTCCGTCTTTGTGATTGAGGAAGAAGTCCCGATTAGTCATGAGTTTTGGCTTAGTGTGATACGTACGCCGAAAGAGATTGGAAAAAACTATATCGCGACATTAATCGTGCCGTCACGTCGGACCAATTTTGAACAATGGTCTTACGCGACGGATGCCTATCGCCATATGTTGGAATCCATCCGTTAGGGGGCTAGGAGCCTGAACCTAAGCGGAATAATACATCTCGAACTCAATAGGGTGGGGGGCTGTTTCCAAACGCTCAACCTCTTCCATCTTCAGGTCAATAAACCCATCGATCATGTCTTTGGTAAAGACACCGCCATCCAATAGGAAGTTATGATCGGCTTTCAGACTTTCTAGTGCTTCACGTAAAGACCCGCAAACCGTTGGAATTTTGGCTAATTCTTTTTTCGGCAAGTCGTAAAGGTTTTTATCCATCGCTTCGCCTGGATCAATTTTATTTTTAATCCCATCCAGCCCGGCCATCAACATGGCGGCAAAGGCCAAATAGGGATTTGCCATCGGGTCGGGGAAACGAACTTCGACACGACGTGCCTTTGGCGACGTTGCCATGGGGATACGACATGACGCAGACCGATTACGGGATGAGTAGGCCAATAGAACAGGTGCTTCGTAGCCAGGGACAAGACGTTTATATGAATTCGTTGACGGGTTTGTAAAGGCATTCAATGCCTTGGCATGTTTAATAATGCCGCCGATATACCACAAACATTCTTGGGATAAATTCGCATATTTATTCCCTGCAAAAAGGGGTTCTTTATTTTTAAACAGTGATTGGTGGCAATGCATCCCCGATCCATTATCTTCAAACACAGGTTTCGGCATGAATGTCGCCGTTTGTCCAAAGGCATGGGCAACATTATGAATGACGTATTTATAAAGTTGCATATTATCTGCGCATTTCGTCAGCGTATCAAAATCAATACCCAATTCACCTTGTGATGGCGCGACCTCGTGGTGGTGCTTTTGCACTGAAACGCCAACGCTTGATAGAACGGCCAACATTTCTGATCTGATGTCCTGACCACTATCGACAGGGGCAACGGGGAAATATCCACCCTTTACGCCTGGGCGGTGCCCTGTATTGCCATCAGAGCCATAATCACGGTCAGAATTATTAGGGCTTTCTCGTGAATCCAGACGATAAGAGCTTTCAAACATGCCTGTTTTAAACCGAACATCGTCAAAGATGAAGAATTCGGCCTCAGGCCCAAAATAGA
>CAJXOI010000025.1 GCA_913057885.1 uncultured Micavibrio sp. | reverse complement strand
TTGCGCATTATAATCAGTTCGCATTTGATCATGAAAATCCTGTGGCGCGAGAATCGTTATATTATCTTCGTCAGTATTGAAACCAAAATTATCATACTGATCAGATAGAGTATCCATTTGTTGTTCAAGCGCATCGACAGGCTTTGTATCATCATATATCGCGTGTGCATAACTTGCCGCAGTCATTTGTTCAAATAAATTCTGGTCGGCATCCATACGGCTCATAAATTCCTGATGGGATTCGTGAAAGGCCTTGCGTTCTTCCAATGTTAAGTCCATAATCAGCACGCGCACAGCAATTTTATATTCACCTTTTTCAAAGCTGTATCCGTCAATAACAACAGTAATATTGACCTTATGGTTGCCATCGACACTCTTTAACGCGCTTTTGATAGCATTGACAAGGGCATGGGTGAGGGATCGCTTTGAGCTTCCGGAAGACTCTTCGACCATGATGTCGGCCATAGGATTTATCCTTTACTGTAATGAGATTATAAGACTTTTAAGTGATACTTTAAAAAATGCCACGCCCTTTGGCTAAATAAGGGCGCGGCTTTTTAAACTATTGCATCATGAATTTTTCAAATTGTTGAGTTTCATTCATAGAGAGTTTGAAATGGGCATCGTTATCTGCGTCAAAAACAATGTCCGCATCACTAAAGTCGATCATTGCCTTTTCCGGTGTCAAATCGTCAAAATAAGATACGACCAATTTTGTTGCAGTGCCATTTTCGATAATAATATTGTCAACTTCAGCTAACTCATCCATCGTTGGATCAACAATGCTTGAGTTCATAAGGTCGCTCGCAAGGTGCATTGGCTTTGTTAATTGGGCGTAATCAAACTGAGGGTAATTCTCTATATTTGTTTCAGTCAATTGTGTCACAAAACCATTATTTCCCTCACGGACTTCAAAAGTGTTAATATCCAACATCAATTCTTTTGAACCAACACCCATAAGTCCACCGTGTGATACAACAAGCCCACGTAGCTGGCCATTTTCATCTAAAACAAAGTCTGCTACTGATGCGATTTCATCGCCGTTTTGGTTGAAAACACTTTGACCGATCAATGTGTCGGCGGTGGCGCGGTCGTCACGTTCCACATAAACATCGATGTCAGTGTCTGTATCAAGCATTGCACGCGTTTCGTTGTATGCGTCCATGGTTGCCTCCGAAACGTCTTCGGCAATGTCCGATGCAGTGTTTTTTGTGTTTGTCCATGCTTCGGAAGCATTTTCTTTCGTGTCTTCCCAATTGGCTTCAATTTCACTTTGTGTCATCGTTTCGACCTGAGGGCGATCATTGTTATTTTGTGCCAAAGTAGGGGCAGCCCCTAACATGATTAATGCAGTTGTTGTTAATAAAAATTTATTTGTCATTTTTCACTCCTTTTTTCTCAAGTTACGCATTAAAAACACCTTAAACTGAAATAGGTTCCCGTTATTTGCATAGAACAAATACACTTTTTAATAGTATTTAATGCATGGTTGTAACGAAATGCTTCAAAGAAAGGAGAATTAAGCCATGTCAAACACTGAAAAAACACTCCAAAATTTAATCAACATTTGCGAAGACGCACACGAATTCTACACGGATTCTATTGAAAAAACACACGATCCAGAAATGAAAATTCTTTTTCGCGGCATGGCAGATATTCGCGAGGGCGTCATTATTGACCTTCGTAGCCACATGCGTCAGAGAAATATGGATATCGAAGAGCCGTCTGAAACAATGGGTGGTAAAGTTAACAAATTTTTTGGTGAAACTGTTGCCAAATGGTCTGATAACACAGATAACGCTCTCATAGCTTACTTAGAAGAAGCGGAAGATAGATGCCTGCACTCTTTCCAGGATGCTTCTAATGATAATGATCTTCCCGTAGACACGCGGGCGTTGGTATCAAAAGAACTTGAAACTCTACAAAAGACGCATGACTATATGAAAGAGTTAAAAGAAGTCGTAAAAGCGGCGGCTTAAACGCTAACGGATATTTTCTTATAAGCTTGGCCTTAATCGGCCGGGCTTTTTTTTATTTCTGCGATAAACATGTATCCAACGCCACGTATTGTTTTGATCAATGTGGGTTTGTTCGGATCGTCATTCAGTTTTTTGCGAAGTCGCGTGACGGCAATATCAATGGCGCGATCAAAGGACTCATAGCTATCATTATGAGTTTCTTCATGCAGATATTCACGCGTTAATGCGCGGCCCTTTGATTTCAAAAATATCTGTAATAATTCACATTCACCTGATGTCATCTCGATTTGGCCTTTTTGCGCATGTGTCAATGTCAGCTTTCCCTCGTCAAAGATAAAATCACCAAAGTGATAGATAAATTTTTCTGTGGTGTGCGCGTCGTCGTCTTGTGGTTGGTTTTGTCGTCGGACATTGGCCTTAATCCTGGCCAGTAATTCGCGCATTTCAAATGGCTTTGCGAGATAATCATCGGCTCCCATTTCCAATCCGACGATACGATCCATCGTATCGGATTTTCCGCTAACAATGATAACAGGGCCAGCATAAGCTTGTTTGATTTGTGGAAGTAGGGTCAAGCCATCAATATCGGGCAATCCCAGATCCATGATGACGATATCAAAATTCTGGTTTTGTATATTTTCAAGACATTCTTTGCCGTTATTCACGGTGATAAAGCTATGACCTTGGCTTTCAAAATACTCTTCCATCACTACGCAAAGGTTGGCGTCATCCTCCAGGCTCAGAATTTTATAGCTACTCATACCAATAACACTAAGCGCCTTTGTTACAAAAATGAAACATTATTTTTCACAACTGAAACATCATCGACATTCATTTGTTACATACCCTCTCTACCATGCAAATGCTTAACAGAAAAGGAGCGAAACTATGTTTACAGATACTCAGATAATTGACGAGATGCCCAGACTAAAGAAATTTGCATTAAAATTGACGAGAAATGATGCGAACGCGGATGATTTATTACAAAACACAATTTTGCGAGCCTATGAAAAAAAGGATATGTTTGAAGACGGCAGTAACCTGTTCAGCTGGACCTCAAAGATCATGTACAATTTATTCGTAACGGACTATCGCCGTAAGGTTAAATTTGAAAGTCAGTATGATCCAGAGCCGTATTTAGAAAAGAAAAAGGCAAATGTTGATCATGATGATACTGTTTTAATGAACGAAGTCAGCGTTGCCATGGAAGAGCTCTCGGACGAACATCGCGAGATTCTGGTGATGATAACCATTCATGGAATGAAATATGAACAGGCCGCACAACAGCTTGATATACCTGTTGGCACAGTGAGGTCACGTTTATCGCGCGCCAGAAATATTTTGATGGATCTTTTGGATGATGGCCCCGGTAATAGTGGCTATTCCATATCTGAAAATTATCAGGATCAACTAGCCGCCTAGGCTGTCGCCGATTTTTTTATCTTCCACTGATAGATAGTTATAGATTTTTTGTTTCAATTTCTGGCTGTCTATTGGCTTTGAAAGATAATCTGTCATGCCGGCATCAATGCATTTTTGTTTATCTTCGACCAGGGCATGAGCAGTCATGCCAATTATTGGAGTTGTGTCAAAGCCGTTTTTTTTCTCGGCTTGCCGAATTTTTTGTGTCGCAGACAGTCCATCCATGACCGGCATTTGAACATCCATTAATATAATATCGTAACGCTTTGCTTCCCACATTTTGAGAGCTTCCTCACCATTATTGGCGACATCATATTTCAATCCTATATCATCCATGAGGTAACCTAAAATAATAATATTCCCCTCATAATCATCGGCAATCAGAGCTGATGACTCTCCTTGGATATTGGGTATTAACCGGTCTCTCTTATTTGTTTTGACGTCACTATTTTCCTCGTCCGCTATTACTTTATACTGATTGACCATAGGTAGGGTAAGTTTGAACGTTGACCCCATATCTGGCTTACTTGTGACAGTGATATCCCCGCCCATCAGCAAAGCCAGCTTTTTTGAAATTGGTAACCCTAGGCCGGTTCCGCCATGTTTTTTAGAGATTGATCGGTCGGCTTGTTGAAATTCTTCAAAAATAGTTTCCAAGGTGTTTTTCTCGATACCTACGCCGGTATCTTGAATGATAAAATCGAGGGTTTCGAGGTTGCTATTGAAGTTGTGTTCGATCAAGAGGGTAACCTGTCCCTTATCTGTAAACTTGATTGCATTGCCGACCAGATTGATTAAAATTTGTCGTATGCGCGCCTTATCACCTTGATATTCAATATTTTTAATACCTTGGTCGACGACCTTAAACCCAATATTTTTCTCTTGTGCCTGAACAGACATAATGCTGATAATCTCTGCGCTCAATTTGGATACCGCGAAATAATTGTAATCAATATCAATATCCCCCCGCTCTATTTTTGAGAAATCCAAAATATCTGTGACAAGATCTTTCAGACTCTGCGAACTAGTGACTAAAGTGTGAATCAATTTTTGCTGCTTTTCCGTCATGCTACTTGATTGCTTTTGTAAAATTTCAGCAATTCCAGATATGGCGGTTAAAGGGGTTCTTATTTCATGACTCATATGTGCTAGAAAGCCCGATTTAGCATTGGATTCTCTGGCCGTTGTCTCAATCGAGTCAATAAGGCTGCCCTCTCTCAACTTTATAGCGGTAATATCGCGATGTGTGCCAATAATGCGGTCGGCCTCACCATTCTGATCTCTTCTCATATCGGCACGAGAATGAACCCATATTATTTGTCCGTCTTTGTGGTACATACGGAATTCCATTGAGTAATCTGATAATTTTCCGGAAATAAAATCGTCAACTCTCTGGTGCACAATGGCTCGATCATCCTCGTGGACCTTTTTATCAAAGGCATCAAAGTTGTCCCCAAAATCCGCTCTCTCGTATCCCAGCATTTTTGTAAAGGTTTCCGAGTAATAGACTTTATTGGTTTTAATATTCCAATCATAAACCCCCTCGCCGGATACGTTCATTGCGTATTCTAAGCGTTGCTTGGTTATAAGATTTTCCTCTAAATAGCGTTTATTGGCGAGGCGTAAACGCAATAAAAGAGTGTTAATCCCGATCAATAACGCAAACAGTGTAACAATCCCCCCCATGACGGCGATAATAAAATTATATTGTCGTTTTATCAGGGCGTTCGCATGAGAGTCCAAGATAGCATTTTCTTGGTTTCTCATGATGCTTGTGATGTCTAATAGGGACTCTTTTGCCTGGGATAATTCTTGCTGATCTACCAAAATGATATTTTGTGCTTCATTCTTATTTTTTAAAAGAGTGTCATCAAGCACAGCAATAAGCGTATCGATTTTACGCATAAGTTTTTCGCTTAATACAACCTGCTCAGGGCTGATGGATACAAGTTGTTCAAGAATTAAAACATTTTCCTTTATTTGTTTTTTCCCCTGTTCATACTGTTGTAAGCTCCTGTCACTACCTGATACCATTACTGCGCGCTGTGCAGCGGTGAGTGATATTATTCCATTATCAATAGCTGAAATTTTAGACAAGACTGCTGTGGAGTGTTGAACCCATTTTTCATCGTGGGTCATTCTGTCATGATAATTAATCGTATAAAAAAGCAAGGCGACAAAGCCCGATACTAAAAAAATAGTCGAAATAAGGATAAGACGGTTGCCGGTTCGATACCACATAGACGCCACAATGGGCTAGTGTTCAAAAAATATCAACAAAAAAGACGGCTCTCAAAAAATTGAGAGCCGCTTAAGCATAAGCTTAATTTTACTAGATTTATGTGGGTGGCCTTCGCCCGCGAAAAGCATTCGCAACGATTGCTATTAAAAATAATACCAAGAAAATAACAAAAATAATTTGTGCTATTTCCGCTGATACTGCTGCCACGCCGCCAAAGCCTAAAACTCCGGCTATGATTGCAACGAGTAAAAACGTTAATGCCCAACCTAACATGGGTTACTCCTTTCATTGTATTTGTACAGCGCCAACACGCCAAAACTTTATAAGTTCCGAAGGGAACAAAAAATAATTTCTTATGTAGGATAGTTATGGATACGAGATATAAAAAAGACATTGAGGCTTACGCTGATGGGGAGATGGATTATAAGCAATCTAAGAATTATAAGGAAACCTTAGACGAGTTCCCAGTATTGCAAGATTATTTACGCAAACTTGACCATCAAAAAAAACTACTCCGACGGTGGTGGGTCGATCAAAAACATCATTAAGGGAACTAACTTACCCAAAATGCGTAAGTTAATTACATATGAAAGGAGTGCAATTATGCCTAGTACTAAAACGAATGAAATCGACAATATACGTAAGGACGTTAAATCATTGAAATCAAACATACTGGAGCTTTCCAAGCAAGTAGAGGCCGACGGGAGAACAACTGCGAGTGACTTAAAATTAAAAGCGCAAGAGAATGTCGATCATTTGAAAGAAAAAGCGCAGGAAAACATCTCAAATTTTCAAGACTATTCCAAAGATCAATTGGCCGCGGTCGAAAATGAGATCAAGGCTAAGCCAGGGCGATCAATGGCGATCGCGTTTGGTGCAGGTGTTTTACTTAGTACCTTGTTAAGCCGGAGATCATAAAAGATGGAACAGGTTTTTAGGCTTGTCGAAAACTATTTGATGCAGCGGGTTATGAGTGAACATAGCCCGCTCTCGCATGTTAACAAAACAGTTATAGTTTTATTGCTTGTGGGCGGTATTTTAGGGGCAATATCACTTGGATTTGTTCTGCTTGGTGTATATCAATGGCTACAGAAGGGCTTTAATTCATACGAGGCGCACATGATTTTTGGCGCCGTGTTGTTAATTGTTGCCTTATTATCTTTCTTGGTTATCGGATTTATTCAATCTCAAAAAAAGAAAAAGGCTCTGGCGTTTAAAAATCAAATCAGAGATGAAGTATTGTTGAATTTAAAATTGGCAGAAGCTGAAATTAAAGATCTTCAGATTTTGGAAACTTATCCAAAAACATGTGTCGCATTCTCTACATTGGCCGGTTTTATTTTGGCTGAAAAAGCGCTTTAATTCTTTAGTTATTGATTGCAAAATAAGGGATCCCAATAAAACAGGCCAATGTCATTATAAAGGCTATACTTGTTATAATTCCGTCACGAAATGTAAATCCCAACCCAAACAACAATATCGGAGCCGCCATAAAAAAAGCCGCAAACGGAATAAAACCCACCCCAATAATCATGGCACATAGTACCATAATTAATAAAGCCGATAGTCGTTGTATAATACTGCCCGTTAAAATTGTGAACCTTTTGCCGATATAAGAACTCATTGTTTTTAAATACGGTTTTGCTTTTTCAAGACCGTGTTTAAATTTATCTTTTGAGATAGCCTGCTTCTTTAATTTTTGGGGAAGCCACGGTTGTTTCTTACCCACCACAATCTGTCCGGAAATTAACATTATAAATACACCGCACATGGCAGGAATGCCGGGAATGGCTCCGGTAGGGAGCATCGTAATGAGAGACGGAAGAATAATTAACGCACCAAAACCCCTAGTTTCCATGGCTTCCAAAACATCTTGAAACTCCACTTCGTCTTTTTCATCACTGTGTTGCAACACATCATCAAATAGCTTTATGAGCGGGGTATCAGCAGTCATGAAAATCCTAAAGAACTCTTACATTATTATAACCTAAAAAGCATAGTCATGGTTCCCTCGTTCGGAAAAGTATTTCGATATACCAACCATAAGCTATAGAAATTAGATAGGGTTTAAGTGTGCTTATCTAGAAAAATGCCTGTATTCCAGTTTGGGCGCGGCCCAAAATTAGGGCGTGGACGTCGTGTGCTCCCTCGTATGTATTCACAGTTTCGAGGTTGATCATATGGCGCATGATTTGAAAATCTTCGGTAATTCCGTTTCCACCATGCATATCACGGCTCATCCGTGCAATGTCTAGAGCTTTGCCACAATTATTACGCTTTACAATTGAAATTTGCTCGGGTGCCCATTGCCCTTCATCAATTAATCGACCGACACGTAAGGACCCCTGTAGCCCCAAGGCAATTTCTGTTTGCATATCTGCCAATTTTCGTTGGATCAATTGTGTTGCAGCTAGCGGTCTATCAAATTGTTTGCGATCCATAGTATATTGGCGTGCGGCATGCCAACAAAATTCCGCCGCGCCCATAACACCCCAACTGATGCCATAT
>CAJXOI010000024.1 GCA_913057885.1 uncultured Micavibrio sp. | reverse complement strand
AGGGGCGTTGGTCCATGAATCCCAAGCCCTTTTGATTGAAATGATTTTGGGACGCAAACGTGAATTTTTTGACTATCTTGCCCCGCGCTCCGAAGGGGTGTTTCAAAGGTTTAACGACCCATCCCTCAGTGCAGAAAATTTATGGCGATTAAAAAATGCGGTTGGAAAGTCAATTGATCGGAAATCAGCAGACGAAGTAACATATTTCCTGCACGTACACATGCGTACACAATTGGAACGGCAATTGATCAGTGGTGATCTCAAGGTTAAAGACCTGCCCGATGCCTGGGCGCATTATTCAAAAGAATTATTCGGGAAAAAACCTAAAACAAACGCCGAAGGATGCCTGCAAGACGTGCATTGGTTTGTTGGAAAATTCGGTTATTTCCCTGCTTATGCGCTTGGGCATATGATGGCGGCACAATTATACGAAGCCATGACAAGAGATTTACCCCACATGTCGTCACAACTCCGTCATGGCGAATTTGGCGATATTCGTATTTGGTTGAATAATAAAATATATCAACGTGGTCGCCTGCAACGTACGGAAGAGTTAATTAAAGATATTACTGGTGCCCCGTTATGTTATGACGCACTTGTCCGTCATATTAAAACCCGTTACTTGAATTAACACTTTGCGCACCATAGAAAATCCCGTATAAAAAAGAACATGTTAACAAAATTTCACCCTCTCAGCTGGATTTCCTTTTTGTGCCAACATATTGGCGCGATGATTTTGGCGATGTGTGTGATGGTGGGAAAATTATCAGCCTTTGTCTTTGATACGATGCGCCACGCGGTGACACCGCCGTGGTATCCGCAAAAGATATTGGCACAATTTGTATCCATCGGTTTCTTTTCATTGGCGGTTGTGGGGATGACTGCCTTGTTTTCCGGGATGGTGATTGCGTTGCAATCCTATACAGGTTTTTCACGCTTTAATGCCGAGGGTGCAGTGGCCAACGTTGTGGTTTTAACCATCACCCGTGAATTGGCGCCCGTTTTGGCGGGGTTGATGTTGGCCGCGCGTGTTGGGGCATCCATTGCCGCGGAAATAGGAACCATGCGCGTGACCGAACAAATTGATGCCCTTCGCACACTCAACGTCAACCCGATGAAATATCTGGTTGTGCCGCGTGTTTTGGCGGGATTCATTATGTTGCCCATCCTTGTGTTTATCGCCGATATTATTGGTGTGATGGGCGGTTGGCTTGTGGGGGTTTATGTTTTGGATTTCTCATCCGCATCCTACATCAATCAAACATTGGATTTCGTCACATGGGCCGATGTGAATAGTGGTTTGATCAAGGCCGCGGTCTTTGGCCTGATCGTGACCATCATGGGATGTTATAACGGGTATCATTCCGGCCGCGGAGCGCAAGGCGTTGGCCGCGCCACAACCAATGCCGTTGTTTCCAGCGCGATTTTGATTCTGATCTTCAACTATATCCTGACGCAGGTGTTGTTCAGCTAGATTTTATAGCGCCACACTTTGACGGGCTTACCCTGCTCTTTAGCTTTATTGATTGCGTCTTGGACGCCTTGAGATTCATTAACATGAAAGGCCATCAGGTGCGTTGATAAGTCAACCACACGGGAATTTCTGTCATAGTAAGTTTCAGGCGTACAGACATTATGAGACATTTCCACCAAAGCGCTCGGGTTCCTATTCTTGAGGTCGGTTAATTGATCTGAAAGCTCTTGCGCCTGTGATTTTTTGATTGCCCCTTCGCTGGCGCGATTAAAAAAATGCCGTGTATAAACGACAAGAGAGGTTGGTATAATAACTTTTATTCTATCCGCTTTGGGGTTGCATTTTAATGCCTGATCGGTGGCAATAAAATCGACACCAAGCGCTCCCCCAGTAATAATCATGTGGCCTTCTTCCATGATACGTGTAACAGCAATGCGCACATCCTGCCTTAACTGTTCGTTAGTGTGCCGCCATGACCCTGAAATTGCATATTTTTTCATAATTTATAGTTATTGGGATTTCCATAGTAAGTCAATATTTTTGGTATTACCTTGACAAAATATGATTTTATTCCTATAATAGATTTGTAAAATTAGATAATTGTATCTTTTCGCCATTGCGAGGACGCACTCCCCAATACCTTTTACGTCATTATCCGCCTTCGAGCTGGTAATCCAGAATGGTTTTAATACTGGTATTCTAGATTACACGGTCAAGCCGTGTAATGACGGCAGAGGAAATTACCTCATAACCTCCTTTTCCTCCTCCGCCTCGGTAGTTTAAAAAAGAATGCAGCCCCGTGATCTCTGCGTGAACGAAAAACCAAAAATCGCAAACGAACTACAGAATCGTTTTTTATGAATAAAATCAAAATGTTAAATTCTCCTAAAAATCCGTGTTCAAGTGCGCTTATCCATGGTAAAACATAAAATATGACCGACTATAAAATCCAGATGAAGAACGTGCATAAATCATTCGGCAGCAAGCATATTTTGCGCGGGATTGACCTGAATGTTGAAAAGGGCACATCGATGGTGATTATTGGCGGGTCAGGGACAGGGAAATCAGTGTCCCTGAAATGCATCCTTGGCCTTATTCAACCGGATAGCGGATCCATCAAAATTGATGGTGAAGAAACCACAGAATATAACGAACAAGAGCGCGATGCCCTCATGCGGAAATTCGGCATGTTGTTTCAAGGCGGGGCGTTGTTTGACTCCCTCCCCGTTTGGCAAAATGTGGCCTTTGGTCTAATCCACGCGGAGAATATGAGCCATAAAGACGCCCACGATGTCGCCGTTGAAAAATTAAAGGCGGTGGGTTTGGGCAGCAAGGTCGCGGATTTATTTCCCGCTGAATTATCAGGAGGAATGCAAAAACGAGTGTCATTAGCGCGCGCCATTGCCACCAATCCGGAAATTATCTTTTTTGATGAGCCAACGACGGGTCTTGATCCCATCATGGCCGATGTCATTAATGATTTAATTGTTCAATGTGTTCGTGATTTGGGGGCAACGGCCCTGACCATCACGCATGATATGGCCTCGGTTCGCAAAATCGCCGATCACGTATCCATGATTTACGATGGACAAATTATCTGGAGCGATACAATCAAACACCTTGATCGTTCAGGCAGCGCCTTTGTCGATCAATTTATCCATGGTCGCGCAGATGGCCCGATCACCAAACACGTCTCTATGACAGATTAAAGTAGGGTTATTGCGCTTCGCGGACCGAGGGGATGAAGCGAAACACAAGCGGTGTGACAATCATACCTAACACGGTCACTAATAAAAAGAATTGGGCGTCATCAGCGGGCAAAAGCCCCATCGCAAGTGATAAGCTTATAATCATCAGTGTGAACTCCCCGGGCTGGCATAAAGTAACGGAAATATCCCGCGCAAAGCGGTGCTTCATACCCAATAAAAGGCAAAGGGGATAGAGAGTCATCCCCTTAACAATAAATATCCCAAGAACGGAAAGTGCCAATAATACAGGGGTGTTCATGACCTCAAAAATATTAACCATCATGCCGATAGAGAGGAAGAACACGCCTAGCAAGATGGCCTTAAGAGGGTATAGAATTTCCTCGATCTTATCCCTGAATTCTGTTTCCGCAATCAATAACCCGGCCAAAAATGCCCCCAAAGCCGTGGATAACCCGACCTTATGCGTGATAATGCATATCAAACAAAGGATAAAAAGCGAGAAGGCCGCCAACCACTCATTTTTATTAGTCCCGATTAAACGATGCAAAATCGGCTGTAATATCTTTTTTCCAGTAAAATAAATTGTCGCCACGGCAATTATCGCCACGGCAACAGAGTAGACAATCAAAAGCGGTGTCGCGCTATTATCCGCGCCTTGGGACGCAAAAGCCCCGATCATCACCAAAATAGGTACGACCGCCATATCCTGCATCAACAAGATGGAAAAGCTGACTTTCCCGACATATTTGCGAGTCATATTATAATCTTTGAGGAGTTGCATGATGATTGCCGTAGAGGATAAGGCAAATCCAATCCCGATAATGATGGCGGTTTGCAGAGAATTATCAAATACCAATGCAATCCCGAAAATCACCAGCCCCGTCACTATGATTTGTGCGCTCCCAAGGCCAAAAATATATCGTTTTAATTCCGCCAATTTTTCATAGGATAGCTCTAATCCGATCATGAACAAAAGTGCCAGAACACCAAGCTCACCCATCAATTTGACGGTGTCCATTTCAACAATAAGGACATCACCGCTAAGGCCGATAGTATCGGCAAGTGGTGGGAGTAAATTGGGACTAATGAAAATACCGCAAACCAAAAAACCCAAAACAGGTGAAATATGAAGCCGATTAAATAAAGGAACAATCAATCCGGCAATCCCGAAAATCAGAATGCATTTATAAAGAATGGGGATAAGATCGGCATTTTTGACGGTTTCTTCCATGCCAGAATGATAAGGGATTTCAAATAAAAGAAGAACATCTATTTTCAATTTGAATTTCGATGAAATTACAAAATCGCCTCTTTCCCTTCTTTAAAATTGGCCTATAATCAATGACATGACTGATTCACCGTCCAAAAAAGAACGCCCGTTATCACCTCACCTTCAGGTTTATCGCCCGCAAATCACATCTATATCGTCAATCTTGCACCGCATGACAGGGTTTGCACTTGCCATCGGATTGTTTTTAGTGACATGGGGTTTGATTGCCTTGGCCAACGGGCGTGAAACTTATGAATTTTTTATGGCGTTTTGTGCATCCCCACTTGGTCAAGTTTTATTGGCAGGATGGACAGCGGCCTTTTTCTACCACCTCTCAACTGGGATAAGGCATTTTATTTTGGACGCAGGGTTTTTGTATGAAAAAGATACGGCCGGCCGATCCGGTTGGGTTGTTCTGCTAAGTGCCGCTATTTTGACTACCCTAACATGGGGTTACATTTATCGTGACTTTCTTTTAGAAGGAGGTGTCTTATGAGTTCCCTTTTAAAATGGCACAAAGGGGGATTGAAATCCCCATTATCTCGTGCCCATGGTTTGGGATCTGCCAAATCAGGCCTGGATCATTGGATCATGCAGCGCGTTACTGCCGTTGGAAACCTTATTCTTGGACTATGGTTACTATGGTCAATGATCGCGCATGCGGGAATGAATTATACCGAGGCGGTATTATGGATTTCAGAACCGTTAAACGCCGTATGTATGATTTTATTTGTGATCTCGTCGTTTTATCATGCCGTTCTTGGGGCGCAGGTCATTGTCGAGGATTACATCCACAACGAGGGATTCAAATTATTTAAATTATTGGGGCAACGCCTGGTATTTTTCGCCATGGGCGTGGCCTGTATTTTCAGTGTTTTACAAGTCGCTTTATAGGATTATTGATGCTTACGGAATATAACGGACAAAAAATTATCGATCACGAGTATGACGTCGTCGTTGTCGGCGCGGGTGGTGCAGGGTTGCGCGCGACATTCGGTATGGCCGAAGTGGGTTTAAAAACCGCCTGCTTGACAAAGGTTTTTCCGACACGGTCGCATACCGTTGCCGCCCAAGGCGGAATTTCAGCGGCACTCGGGAATATGGGTGAGGACGATTGGCGTTTTCATATGTATGACACAATTAAGGGGTCAGACTGGTTGGGCGACCAAGACGCTATCGAATATATGTGCCGCGAGGCCATACCTGCGATTATAGAGTTGGAACATTACGGCGTGCCATTTTCACGCACGGCCGATGGTAAAATATACCAACGCCCTTTTGGCGGGATGACAACCAATTATGGCGAAGGCACGGCACAGCGCACATGCGCCGCCGCCGACCGCACAGGCCACGCCATTTTGCATACATTGTATCAACAGGCACTCAAACATCAGGCGGAATTTTTTATTGAATATTTCGCCCTTGATTTGATTATGGGCGATGATGGTGAATGTTTGGGTGTTATGGCCATCAATATGGATGACGGGACAATCCACCGTTTCCGCGGACATCAAACGGTATTGGCCACGGGCGGATATGGCCGTGCCTATTTTTCGTGTACGTCTGCACATACATGCACGGGTGATGGAAATGCCATGGTGCTTCGTGCCGGATTGCCTCTGCAGGATATGGAATTTACACAGTTTCACCCAACCGGCGTTTATGGCGCAGGATGTTTGATTACAGAAGGTGTTCGCGGTGAGGGTGGTTATTTGACCAATAGTGAAGGCGAGCGATTTATGGAACGTTATGCCCCATCGGCCAAAGACTTGGCCTCTCGCGATGTTGTGTCCAGGTCTATGACCATGGAAATTGTTGAAGGGCGCGGTGTTGGTGCAAATGGCGATCATATTCACTTAAATCTCATGCATTTAGGTGCCGAAGTTATTAACGAGCGTCTTCCCGGCATCGCTGAAACAGCGAAAATCTTCGCGGGTGTTGATGTCACAAAAGATCCTATCCCCGTATTACCTACAGTGCATTATAATATGGGTGGCATTCCAACCAATTACCACGCCGAGGTCATTAACCCCACAAAACGTGACCCCGACAAAATTGTGCCCGGCCTGATGGCGATTGGTGAGGCGGGATGTGTCTCCGTTCATGGGGCCAACAGACTTGGCTCTAACTCCCTCCTTGACCTTGTTGTCTTTGGCCGTGCCGCTGCCAAACGCGCATCAGAAACAGTCAAAAGCGGCGAAAGCCATAAGCCATTAGGCGCAGATGACGGCACTCGTGCCATAGAACGCCTTGATCGCATCCGTCACAATAAACCAAAGATTCCTACGGCGGAATTGCGCATGGAAATGCAACAGGCCATGCAACAACATGCCGCCGTTTTCAGGACAGGAGACTCAATGGCTGAGGGTATGAAAAAAATTGATCTGGCTTATGCCGCAAAGGATAACTTGGGATGTGTCGATCAGTCCCTGATTTTTAATACCGACCTGATTGAGACATTGGAACTTGATAACCTCCTCCCTCAAGCAGTGGTGTCGATGCATTCCTGCGCTCACCGCAAGGAGACCCGTGGTGCACATGCCCGTGACGATTATCCTAAACGGGATGACAAAGACTGGATGAAGCATTCCACGTGCTATATCTCTGATAAAGGTAAAGTCACGATGGGGGATCGCCCTGTGCATCTGTATACTTTGACCAATGATGTCAAGCCGATCCCGCCAAAAGAGCGAGTTTATTAAATATAGAAATGAAGATTATTTTAAGAAATAAACGGTAAAATTAGATATGGCTGAATTTACACTTCCACGAAATTCCAAGGTTGAAAAAGGTGAATATTTCCCTACAACATCAGAAAACAAGCGTGTTTTTAAGGTTTATCGGTGGTCGCCTGATGATGAAAAAAATCCACAAATGGATACGTTTGAGGTTGATATGGACTCATGCGGTCCCATGGTTTTGGATGCGTTGATTAAGATTAAAAATGAGGTTGATCCCTCTTTAACATTCCGTCGTTCCTGTCGCGAGGGCATTTGCGGATCTTGCGCCATGAATATTGATGGCGTCAACACATTGGCCTGCATTAAACCAATTGACGAGGTCAAAGGCGATATCAAGATCAATCCGCTACCACATATGCCGGTTGTGAAAGATTTGGTGCCTGATTTAACCCATGTTTATGCCCAATTGGCGTCTATTGAACCATGGATGAAAACACAATCAACCCCACCATCTCGCGAGAGATTACAATCTCCTGAAGAGCAACATTTAATTGATGAAGCATCCGCGTGTATATTATGCTTTTGTTGTTCAACGGCATGCCCATCCTATTGGTGGAATGGTGATCGCTTTTTAGGGCCGGCAATATTGTTGATGGCCTATCGCTGGATCGCAGATAGCCGCGACGAAGCCACGGGCGAGCGTTTGGATCAATTGGAAGATCCGTTCCGCTTATACAGATGCCACACTATCATGAATTGCACACGCACTTGCCCCAAAGGGTTGAACCCTGCAAAGGCTATCGCCGAGATTAAAAAATTAATGGTTGCACGCTCGGCCTAAATTTTCTCTATCATTGGAAAAATGACTAAGATACACTTATGAAATAAAGGGGTAAAAAAACATGGTTATTTTTGAGATTTTTCAATATTTTCCCGAAGACTTTCCGGTATTAGAAACAGTATTATCCGGAACAGTTGCATTTATTTTAAGTATCGTTTGGTATAACCCAAAATTGATTGGTGAAAAGGCAAACGAAGAAATCAACAAGCAAACAAACGGCTATAAACCCGGTTTAATTCCTTATATCGTTGCTTTTGTTTTATGGCTGATTACTGCTTT
>CAJXOI010000023.1 GCA_913057885.1 uncultured Micavibrio sp. | reverse complement strand
GCGCAAATGCCTGCAGGGTTTCTAATGGCACAAAATCCAACATCCTTTCATGGGTCGCCTCTAAAACCAAAGGCGGAGCGACACCGGCTTCATAAGCTTCCATCCAACGGGATGCGCACAGGCACCATTTGTCACCATCCTTTAACCCTGGAAAATCAAATTGAGGTATGGAGCGTGTTAAATCATTCCCCCTTGATTTTGAAAATTGTAAGAATTCATCTGTAACTTGGGCACAGGCAACATGCGTGCCCACATCCTGGGCCCCTGTTTGACAAAAACCATTGCGGTAAAACCCCGTGACGGGATTATTACAACAGAGCTTCAAACCTGTTCCGAAAACATTTTTATCATTAACCGTTTCACACATTCCAACATCCTTTCCCATTCCTATGCATTGCGGGTTTGCCAAAGACGGTGATAGCAAACCAAAAAATAACACTGCAACCAGTGGAATTAGTCTCATAAAGCATTATATAGGGCAGCATATGATGAATAAAAATGGGTCACGCACTAAAATACAAGTTTTCTACGATGGGGCATGCGGATTATGCGCCAAAGAAATCAATCACTATAAAAAAATTGCCCCGCCCGATGTTTTTGAGTGGGTGGATATTATGGTCACACCCGAAGCTTTTGAAGCATTGGGATATAAAAAAGAAGACGGCCTGAGGGCGCTTCATGCACGTGATAAAAACGCGACAATGCATATCGGGGTAGATGCCTTTATCCTCATATGGCGACAAATGAAGGCATGGCGAGTTTTGGCTGTCATCATCGCCTTACCCATTATCAAACACATCGCACAATTTTTGTATAAGCGTTTTGCCAACTGGCGATTTAAAAAGCTTGGCTATAGCTGCGCAGTAAATCCCAAAAAGTAATAAACTTTTTTATAGTGCCTAGAGTCTAAGCTGTCCTGCTGCTGGTCTGTGATGATGACATTCTCTATCGCCATTTCTAACATGGTCATATTCATGGGCGAGCTCAGCACCCGTGCGGTCATGCTGAACTTTATCCGCAAAATGTTGTTTTGCGCCGTCATGCGTTCTCACACTATCACGAATAATGAAATCCCATCCATCTTCAAATTTCGCACATAGCATAACACTATATTCGGGGCAGCATGATTTTTTATATACGATTATGGCCATAGATGATTTTCCCATCGTCCATTTTGTCGGTGTTTCAGTGAATGACCCATCTGCCGCCTTTTCAAGATTAATACGCAGAGCAATCATTTTTTCAGGGTCGGTTGGATCGCTAGGGTCCGCCCACAGCCATAATTCTTCGGATGGCTTATTAACAGGATCAGGGCAATAGGGCGC
Organism: uncultured Micavibrio sp.; assembly: GCA_913057885.1. Taxonomy (GTDB): domain Bacteria; phylum Pseudomonadota; class Alphaproteobacteria; order Micavibrionales; family UBA1664; genus UBA1664. Next base: position 7,153 of record CAJXOI010000023.1, on the reverse strand, counting down.
ACGAGGATTATCAAGACGGGGCATTTCGTCAAAGCCACTTGTCACTAACTTTTCAATATTGACTGGGTTTGCATTACTTTCATCCCACAAATCGAAAAATAAATCTTCTGTTGCATCTGTTATGGGGTAAACACCTTGTATGATCATATGCGCCATTTTAAGTCCTTTTATGTAATTTTTTAGAGACTTTGATTACCATAAATAAAACAATATGTCTACCTTGAAAGGCCTCTTTTACGCGCTGACTTCTTGTTTTCACTCGTCGTAACATCAGTCGCATGAGATCCTTCTGGACATCCCCCATCGCCGTGGACAGGGCACCCTTTTGGATTATAAATATCAGGTAACCTCTTGCCTTCCTCTGGTTTGGCGGCCTCAATTCGCGCATTTCGCACTTCATCCGCCTCAGCTTTTATCTCCGCTCTTTCTTTCGCTTGCGCCTGTTCGTGAACATATAATCGATTAACTGATTCAATATGTGATCTGGCTTTTGTGACATCACCGCCAAAGTCCTCTTTTGCAATATCCAAAATAAAAGCTTTTTGCTGACTTTCTGACAATTGATCGTAATTTTCAGCAAACTTGTCATTGATAGCTTGATTTGTTATCCCACCATCCAAAGCTTGGTCTTTCATAGCCTGTTTAAGCTCATCAAGAGTTTTAGAAGGATCTGCAACCTTCTGAAACGGTGGGCACACGCAGGGTTTGTCCTTGGACGTTTCCGGATCATGCCCCTTTGACGTACCGCCACCGTCCGAAGGATTTTCGGGTTTAGAGTCAGGCCCTTTTTCAGGATTATCTTCTGGCAGTTTTTTATTTTCCGCTGGATCGGGATCAGAAGGTTTTCCATCACCCTCAGGCGGAGGCGTTGGGGCGCCACCACCATTTTCATCTTGGCGGGGTGGGTCTTTGGGGGACTCTTCCGGCTTGAAATCAGGATTATCAGGATTGCGCGGCGGCGTCACAGGATTATCCGGTTCCGGATTTGGCGAAGGGTCTGCCGGGGGCGAAGGCGGGGCCGGCCGAGCGTCATCGCCTCTTCCCTTTGGCGTTGAGGGTGATTCTGTTGCAGAGTCAGAAGTCGGCGCGGGTGGCGAGACCGTGACTATTTTTTGGTTACCGCCACCGATGCCAAAGCCCGCCAGTGGTATAAAAGGCGTAACAGGAGGCATCGATTCAGCCCGCGGTGTTTCAATCGTGGGTGATGACATGGTTTGATTTTGCAAGACCTTCGCATCCGCAAGGTCAATCACATTATGCGCGGCCTTGAGCTCAACGGGGCCACTATCGGCCTCAACACCCAATTTCTCGATTATTGCCTCAACCACGGACACATCTTGTAATGGCACATCGGATGCCTCGGCCAATGATTCAATCTGGCGCATTTGCGCCACAGTCACACCATATTTGTCCGCCATCATGACAATGGTTGCATCCTTGAGTGTTTCCAAGGCCTGGGCCAGGTCCGCCGTCACGGTAATATCCGCATGATTTTCACCCAATGTTTCCAGCGCCTTTATGGTGTCTGCGGGGATTGGTTCGCCGTTTTCGAGCGCGGTTTCCATTTGTTCAATCAGGGATTCGATTTCTGCTTTGGCATCTTCGGATAAATCCTCGTTTTCCAACATCTCTGCCAAATGTGCGATTACAGCCTCAACCGCGTTAATATGGTATTCCTGAGGATTCACACGCCCTTCGATTTTGGTGATTTTATCCTCCAGTGACGCAACATTATATTTTTCCGCAACATCCACCACCATGTTATGCGCAACATCAGCAACAGATTTTGGAATGATCTTGTTATCCATTCCATCCAATAAAAGATCGGCAATTTTGTGCGCAACCTCGGCAATCATGGATTCTAACTTCGCTGCTGCCTCGGGCATTACCCCCACATTCGTCAGGTTTTTGAGATTGACGATTTCGGTTGCCAATTCAAATAGTTGGTCTTGTTGTTCGATGGATAGCGGTGACCCTTCGCCCAACATATGCATGATGTCTTTGACAAAATCATTCATATGCGCGATTTCGCCGCCAAAGGCACGTACCATATCGATTTTTAATTGGTCTTCGCGGGATCGTACGTCGTTATAGCTTGCGGCCTCCCCGCATAATGTCAGTGTTTTCGCATTTCCCAACATGGTGAGTAAGCCCAGATTATTGATCTGCGCATTCGTGCCCGCACCATTCATATCCAATTTCCGCGTGCGGTAAGACCCGTTCATTTCAACAAGTTGTTTTGCCTTTCCCGCATTCTGGTCGGAGCTTCGGACAAAGCCAAGCTCGAAAGAACTATCCCGAATAATAGAGGCCAACGCCATTATGCATCCCCCTCTGTGCCCAATTGGGCATCAAAACCAAAATTGATCCGTAATGATTGAATATTGGTATTTTCAATATAATCACATAGCCATCGTGCGATATAATCCGTAAATATTTTAAGCGGGTGTGACAGGTGTTCTGGTGCTGAATTATGTAACGCTATTGTGATCGATGTCACAATCTCAACAATATCCCCCTTGGTAGAAACGGATGGTCGGGCGCCCGATTGAATAAGATATTCGATGACTTTATCCGCGGCCTCTTCTTCATGCGGTTGCATATCCGCATAAAAATTTATCGGCATGTCGACCGAGATGGCCTCATCGACTTGTTCCTCATTTTGCGGTGTTAGTGTTAAATTTTGCATTTCTAATTCTCTTGGGCTCAATCTATGAAACAATTGGCTTTTTTTCTACATCTTTTTTTCTGTCATTCAATCCAGTTGCATGACAGGCCATTGCAGGAATAGGAGGTGGTACCTCTTGATCGTCTTCGTTATCAAAAGATATACAAAATGGCGATGTGGAATTCAACAATTTAACATCCGCCAACATTTTATCCGTATCATTATCATGATATATCATTTGATAAATCGGTGAATTTTGACGAAATTCAGAAAAAGAAATCCATCCACCCCGTTCCGTCATGGCTGATGCCCAAGGAGATAGGAAATAAGTCCTTAACATCATTTCGTAGAGGGCATTATGTCCCGCAGGATTGTTAAAAGCCAATGTGATCGACAATCCTAACGCACCCAAAATGGGCTTAGATCGCAGGCTATCCTGCTTTTGTTTTGTATCTTGCATATTTTTTTACTCACAGTTTGTATACGCCAAGCAATAGCGTCAGTTTATTTTTAACAAGCGACTTAAACTGCGAATAAAGGTGGCGCACGCGGCGAATTTATAAACACCGAACCTGCATATTGATACACCGATTGATCTGAGAAAAGGTTAGAAACATCAAAATTTGTATCAATAGTTACATCAGTATTACTAACCGTATAGAGACTATTCAAAAAACAATAAGGGCATTCCAATTGTACCTTGTCATGCTTATCCGCATCACCGCCATATTGAATTTCAATCAAGTCATTGCCTGAGCAAATCTCTATCACAATACCATCTTGGGCATGTGAAGGCATAAACCCAACAGGTATAAACGACTGTAATAAAACAGCGAAAAACAACACAAAACGAAGTGGATTTAAGAATTTGTACACAATCTAAATATAGTCCCCCATACGACGGAAATAAAGGATAATATTTCCCAACATCCCGGCTTATAAATCCGATGACGGATTTAAAATCTCTATCGGTGCAGGCGGCGCTTTACCTTGTTTGTCATGCCCAAAATACAACGTCTGATGCGGAAATGGTATTTCGACACTTTTCTCGTCAAATTTATATTTCATGCGGCGATTAAATTCACGCCCAACCGTCCATTGCTTAATCGGTAATGTTTTAATCCTCGCCTTAATAACAACTGCACTATCTGCGAATTTATCGACGCCCAAAATTTCAATGGGCTCGAGGATAAGGTTTTTGAACTCTTCATCTTCGCGCATATCCTCGTCGATTTCTTTAAGGTAATTAACTACCTCGTCCACATCTTCGCGATAGGCAATTCCGACGTCAAAAACATAATAACTGAATTCTTTTGTCCAGTTTTCAACAATCGTAATTTCGCTAAATGGAACAGTATACACAATACCTGACAAATCCCTCAATTGGACCTTGCGCACTGTTATTTTTTCAATAACACCGATCTTATCACCCAATTTCGCGACGTCGCCCACCTGAATCAAATCTTCTAAAATAATTGTGAATCCCGTCAGGAAATCCTTAACCATTGTTTGGGCACCAAAGCCGATGGCGATGCCCAAAACACCAGCCCCGGCCAAAAGAGGGACAATATTAATGCCAATTTCGGACAAGACAACCAGGGTAAAAAGCACCGCAAACGCAAATAACAAAACATGTTTTGCGATGGGTAAAAGCGTCCGCATCCTCGCAGAATTGGGTCCATCAAGCTTAGCCATATAATTTTCAATCGTTGTATTAAGCGTTTCCCACAATAATATGGCCAAACTCACGACGATAAAAATATTAAAGATATTCGCCAGTAGCAGGCGCGTTCCCTCGCCCATAAGAAAAGAGACATTCGTAATATCCCATACAAGAGAGAGCGAATAAATTGCGAAAAGTGTTACGATCACGAACCCGGAATATCGGATCCACCGCGCATATAAGCGAAAACGATCATGAGAAAGAGAGTAATGATCTCGTAAGATATTTAACTTATTCCGAAGAGCATGACTTAACTTTCTGACGAGCCACAGAAAAAAGAGAGCTAATGTAAAAATCAGTGCGGTTGTGATCGATTTTCCGAAAATGTCCTCATTAAGACCGTAACGTTCTATGAAGTCCTCATAGACCATTATCATGTCATTGGTCCAGGAATCCAAACCAAGGTCCAAATTTACTCCATCTTCATTTTGAGTCTGCTCTGCCTTACTCAAAGTCTTGAGATTATCAATAAATTCTTGGCGTGATGCCTCACTTTCCAATGTCTGAATAAGGTTATCCAACTTTTCTTGGGTAACCTCAATGGCGCTAGTCTCTTGCGCCAATACGGAAGATGCCGACACCAAAAAAATAAAAAAAAGGCTCATAAACAGTATAGTACGACTCATAAAATTCCTTTCAGCCATGTAGACGCGCATGACACCAATTCGTTCCACATTATAAATATTTCAATAAGTTGCAATAGAATAAAAAAACGAGACTTTGAAATTTTTTATTCTATATCTTCAACATAAGGTTATACTCAATGGTGCTATGATAATGAAAAACAAACTTTTCTTCCTATCTGCTTTATTTCTTGCTCTGGTAATTTTTCAGCCTGCCAATGCTCAACCGCGCGGCAACAGTCCGACAGGCGTTTTTGTTTTCGAGGTCATACAGCAGCCCATTTCAGATCGCATCGAGGCACTGGGCACATTGCAATCCAATGATAATGTAATCTTGACGTCTACCGTCACTGAGCGTGTTACTAAAATTTTGTTCGAAGACGGGCAACGCGTCGAAAAAGGCGATATGCTGGTTAAAATGGATGATGCCGAAGAACAAGCGCAATTAGCTGAAGAACAATCCGTTTTAGAGGAAGCCGAGCAGCAACTGAATCGTATTCGTCCATTGGTCGAACAAGGCACAACGTCTCAGGCGCGATTGGATGAAGCTTTGCGTAATTTTAATGCGTCTCGGGCACGTGTTAACGCCATTCAATCCCGTATTGAACAACGGGCGATTACAGCACCCTTTTCCGGGGTTGCAGGCCTTCGTAATATCAGTGTTGGTGCCTTGGCTCAACCTGGGACAATGATCACGACCATTGATGATGACTCCGTAATGAAGTTGGATTTTTCAATTCCAGAACTCTATGTACCATCCCTCAAACAAGGCATGGAGATTAAGGCCAAAACACGCGCATTCCCAGGACAAACATTTACAGGCACTGTTTCGGCCGTTAGTAATCGTATTGATCCTGTAACTCGCGCAGTTACAGCACGCGCCCTACTTAACAATGACGAAGGCTTGCTTAAAGCCGGAATGCTGATGCGTGTTGAGCTCGAAAAAAATAACCGTAATGCCATGATGATCCCTGAAGAGGCTATCATCCAAGACGCCAATGATAATTTCGTCTATGTCGTCCGCGATCAAGAAGGACAAACTGTTGCTTCTAAGCAAATTATTAAACAAGGTGTTCGCCGCGAAGGTAATGTTGAGGTGACTTCGGGTTTAAATGTCGGGGACAGAGTTATCACACATGGTATTGTAAAGTTGCGCCCTAATGCTCCTGTTGCCATTAAGGCCGTACAGAGAGGGAATGAAACATTGGATGAATTGCTTGGCCGTGTCAAAAAGAATTCAAGCGAGGAAGAACAAGGATGATATTGTCCGAAATATCGGTTAAACGTCCTGTTTTTGCCGCGGTCATCTCACTTTTATTGATTGCCTTTGGTGCTGTGTCGTTTGATCGCCTCTCGCTTAGGGAATATCCTGATATTGACCCGCCCGTTGTTACTGTCGAGGTATCCTATCCCGGTGCACCCGCAAATATTGTTGAAACGCGTATAACTGAAGTTATCGAAGAACGTATTGCCGGCGTTGAAGGGATCGAATTTATTGAATCCAGTTCCCAAGATGGCGAGTCAAATGTCACCATCGAATTTTCGATCAATCGCGATATCGACGCCGCCGCCAATGACGTCCGCGACCGTATATCAGGCATCGCTGACAATTTACCTGAGGAAGCTGAGCCAGCAGAAGTTCAGAAAGTCGACAGCAGCGATGATGTAATCGTCTGGCAAAACCTGACCAGTGATCGCATGACCGTGCCTGAGTTAACCGATTATGCCAATCGTTATTTAGTTGAGCAATATTCAACTCTTAATGGCGTGGCACGTGTGCGGGTTGGTGGTGGCCTTGAATATGCCATGCGCATTTGGCTGGACCGGCAAGAAATGGCCGCCCGTCAGATCAGCGTCAATGATGTCGAGGCCGCCCTGCGCGCGGAAAATATCGAGTTACCGGCGGGAAGTTTGGAGTCGGACGAAAGATTATTCAAGGCCCGTGTCGATCGTCACTTCAAAACCGCAGATGATTTTAATGACCTTGTCCTGCGTAAAGGGGAAGACGGGTATCTTGTGCGATTAGGCGATGTTGCCCGTGTTGAAAAGGGCGTGGTCGAAGACCGCACCTTTTTCCGTGGTAATGAGGAACCGATGGTCGGAATCGGTATCATTCGTCAATCCAACGCCAATACAATT
>CAJXOI010000022.1 GCA_913057885.1 uncultured Micavibrio sp. | reverse complement strand
CACGTTGAAATTCAGTTCTATGTTCGCTTTCGGGTTCTTCAAACAAACGCCCCTGTGTTTCATCGGGGCGACAGGCGTATGATGCCAAGGGCACAGCGCAATAATTATAAGATGGGTTTTGCGTATTCATATCTCTTTAATACCTTTTCAAGCCTTATCAGCCAAGGAATTTTTAACTCGTGATGCCCTGCACAAGCCAACATTGTGCATAAGTTTCTTTAGCCCTTTATTGCATATCAATCATTTTATAACCTCATGTCCATGATTCAGAATGATAAAAATTTATGGTGGAAAGGCGGTGCCATCTATCAAATATATCCGCGCAGTTTTTATGACTCCAACGCTGATGGTATCGGCGATTTAAAGGGAATTACTGATAAGCTTGATTACGTTGCTTCCCTTGGTGTGGAAGGTATTTGGATATCACCTTTTTTCAAATCACCAATGAAAGATTTCGGTTATGATGTTGCCGATTTTCGCAAAATAGAACCTATTTTTGGCACGATGGAAGATTTCGATGAAATGCTGGAAAAGGCTCACTCTCTTAATCTCAAGATTATTATCGATCTTGTTTGCAGCCATACCTCGGACCATCATGAGTGGTTTCAACAAAGCGCGAAAGGTAAGGATAACGATAAATCAGACTGGTACGTCTGGGTTGACCCAAAACCGGATGGGTCGCCGCCTAATAATTGGCAGTCCGTGTTTGGCGGACCCGCATGGACATTCAATGCCAGACGCGGTCAATATTACCTGCATAACTTTTTAAGCACACAACCTGACCTCAACTTTCATAACAAAGATGTTCAAGATGAAATAATGGACACAGCGCGTTTTTGGTTGGATAAAGGTGTCGACGGGTTTCGCATGGATGTTGTGAATTTTTATTTTCATGATCAGGAACTGCGTGACAATCCGCCCAAAACTGATGACGGCAACGGTTGTATTCAGTATGAGGGATTATGGCCTTATACAATGCAACATCACATCTATGACAAATCCAGACCGGAAAATATAGGGTTCCTAGAAAAGGTCAGAGCTCTGACAAATGAATACGAAGATCGCATGTTAGTCGGAGAAATCGGCGATGATAGCCCTTTTGACCTTGCAGCAGAATATACAGAAGGACATCATCGCCTTCATACGGCATACAGCACAGCGATGATGGCAGGAATAAACGTCGAGCTTACTGCAAAAGACATAAGAAATCCTGTAACGGAAGAGCACTCCATAAACGGCGATAGCTGGCCTTGCTGGGCTTACAGCAACCATGATGTTGTCCGTGTGGCAAGCCGCTGGGCCAAAAATAATCCCAATAACCACCCGAATTTTTCAAAAATGTTGATGGCATCCCTGGCATGTTTGCGCGGGACATTCTGCATTTTCCAGGGGGAAGAATTGGGTTTAAAAGAGGCAGAATTAAAATTTGAGCACCTTGTCGACCCATGGGGAATTGCATTATGGCCGGAATGGCAGGGGCGGGACGGATGCCGCACACCTATGCCATGGAATGAACATGAGCATAATGCGGGTTTTACAGATATGGAAGGTATGCCATGGCTGCCAGTGTGCCGCAAGCATTATCCGATGTCTGTCCGGCAGCAAGAGCTGGACAAGAAGTCAATGTTGAATTTCACCAAAGACTTTTTGACTTGGCGAAAAGATAACACTGTTTTCCGTCACGGAGAGATCGAATTTATGGATCATGGAGAGGATATTCTTATTTTACGCCGCTATGATGAAAAAGAGAATTTTACATGTTTGTTTAATCTGAGAGAAGATGAAAGAAAAATTGATCTTCATAAGAAAATTACTGAAATGCATTACTCTTTAGATGCATCGTTTGAGGAATCTTGTGTCACTTTATCGTCTTTTGGATTTGCGATTGTGTCTTGACCTTGCGTTTCTGCATGTTCTTTAGGTACGGTTTTATCTTCAAGATCTTTGATCACATCAAACATTAAACCCATCAATTTATTCAGTTTTGCAGGATCCGAAAGCGGATTGGACGCGCGCACGGCAATAAAACTCTGTTGGAGGTCACACATAAAGGCCCAATCAAAAGGCAATTTAGAGAGCTTTTGCAGAGCCTTTATGCGTTTCTCATCACCTAAAAACCATGATACAGGCGCCTCATTTTCAAATGTCCGGGATAACAGATTTTTTGGCCACTCTGGGTGTTGGACGGAAAAAGGTTCAGGCATCCCCAGTGAGGATACAAAGTCAGATAGCCCCGGCGTTGACACAACGGTAATCAAATCAGGACGGTTATTGAGGAACACTTCAACAACATTCTGGTTAACTTTTCGTCCCTGCGGCGTATCAACCATTTGCGGATAAAAATTGACGTCATGTCCTTTAATCATTCCGCTCATGGCGGGGCTTTCCATCATTTTGCCCGGGAAATATTGAAGGTTAAATTTTGTGGCGAACGCTCTCCATGCGCGTTTTTGCTCATAAATTGTATGATAGGACCACAGGAAGTACCCGATCGCCACAATCACAAAAACAACCCATAAAAATAGCCACATAGCTTCAGTTTAAATGAATCGGCTTTATTGAAAAGCATCAATTGTCGAATCATGCTATCACTGAAAGATGCACCAAAACATGGTTACAAACGATCCCCATATATCATTGCCAGTTGCCTCGACCATTATCATTTTTGATGCGCATGTCTGTGTCTTGACACATGAAGGAGAAATTATAACACGCCCTCTGGGCGACCGGATGGCACTGCCGCCATCACTGAAAACCTCAACAATTATGACCTGCCACACACCATGGACTGCGACCAAAATAGGTTTGGAAGTCTATCCCGCGCTGGATATTTTGGAACTTTTTGCCTTTTGCAACCCTGCAACATTTGTTACGCCGACCATAAAGGGATTGGCCAAGCATTATAACCTGCCTATGCCTCAATCATGCGAAGATGCACCTTCTCTCGTTTTTGAATTATGCCGATATATGCTGGCGGATTTGCAGAGTTTATCTGGTATAGAAAAAGAGCGTTGCGCCAGTATCGCTCGATCAATGGGACGGCAAGGCGCCGGATGGGCATGGACCCCGTTTATATTAGACACACTGGGACAACCTTATGACCCACAAAGCCCGACCAACCCAAAGGCCGATATGGATATATTCAAAGATATTCCTGAATGGGCCGAAGAAGCCCCCACCCCGCCCAATAAATTCGAGCTGGTCAGTGGCGATGAGACGCGAGCGCACCTTCAAACCTTATTATCACGGCGGGAAACCTCAGGCCGAGGTAGTGAGAGTCGGCCTGAACAAATCAACTACGCGACACGCGTGACCGATCATTTCGTTCCAAAACCCGAGGATGATTCCCCGAATTTATTGATTGCGCAGGCCGGAACTGGCATTGGAAAAACATACGGCTATCTTGCCCCTGCGCAATTATGGGCACAAAAAAACGAAGGGCGAGTCACCGTTTCCACCTTCACGAAAAATCTGCAACGCCAAATTGAACAGGATTTGGATATCCTCTATCCAGACGCGGAAGAACGATCACGTAAGGCCGTGATCCAAAAAGGGCGAGAAAATTACCTTTGCCTTTTAAATCTGGAAGACATGATCACAGCATCTGCATTGGCAAAAAATGATCGCACTATTGTCGCTGCGGGGTTAATGGCGCGGTGGGCTATGGCAACACCGGATGGTGACCTTAGCGGAAACAGCTTCCCTGGGTGGCTTGCAACCTTATTGGAACCACGTAATTCTATGGCTTTGGCCGACCGTCGCGGCGAATGCATCTATGCCGCATGTGACCATTATCACAAATGTTTCATCGAGCGCATGAATCGTAAGGCGGCACGTGCGGAAATCATCATTAATAATCATGCCCTAACCATGATCCGCGCCGCAACAGAGGCCAGTAATGCCACAACCCCGTTCGTTATTTTTGACGAAGCGCACCATTTGTTTCAGGCCGCGGATTCTGCCTATGGTGCAAACCTGTCCGGTGTTGATACGGCGGATTTGCGAAGGTGGCTGGTCGGCCCTGAAGATGAAGGGAAAAGATCCCCACGGTCGTCACGATCACGTGGCCTTCGCAAAAGATTAGAGGGATTGATTGATGAGAGCACACCTGCATCACATGACATTGCTAAAATTCTTATCGCCGCAAAAGAGTCACTACCCGCCCCCGGATGGCGGAAAAGGGTGTTTCATCATGAACCGACAGGTGTGACGGAAAAATTTCTTTCTGCTCTTGTGGGGCATGTGACACAGCGTGCAAAAGATTCATCGCCGCATTATTCCATCGAATGTGATATCGCGCCAACAACAGAAGGATTGATAGACGCGGCAAAAAACTACCGTACATCATTGAAAAAACTCCAAAAACCTCTGGCAGATCTGGTGCAAAATCTACGCGCGATAATGGAAGACAAAGCCGATGATTTGGATAAAGACACAATGGCGCGACTGGATGCGCTTTCCGCTTCTATCGAACGGCGATCGACATTGATGGTTGCTACGTGGGTCAAGATGTTGGACAGCATAATTGAAACCACCTCAAACAGCGATATGATTGATTGGTTTGAAATAACACGGATCGAGGGACGAAGCTATGACGTCGGCATGTTTCGTCGTTATAAAAATCCGATGGAACCCTTTGGAAACTCTATCCGTCAAGCCGCGCATGGCGTTGTTATGACCTCGGCAACCTTAAGGACACAAAAGGGAGAAGACGAAAACAACTGGATAGAGGCAGAGCAACAATTGGGTGTTCCACACCTGACAGATTTAGGCGCATCAAAGATTGATCTCCCCTCACCTTTTGATTATAAGGATCAATCGAAAATATTGATCGTTACAGACATTGACAAGAATAACCCCATGGCCGTTGCAAACGCAATGAAGGCCATTTTCGAAGCATCAAGCGGTGGTGCGCTTGGCCTGTTTACATCCATTCAACGCCTAAGGCAGGTTTATAATTCTGTAGGGGATGCGCTTGAAAGACAAGGCATACCGCTTTATGCCCAACATGAAAATAGTGTTGATATTGGCACATTGACCGATATGTTTCGCGATGATGAACGCGCCTGTTTATTAGGCACGGACGCCATGCGCGACGGTATTGATGTGGCGGGACGATCCCTTCGATGTATGGTTTTCGATCGTGTGCCGTGGCCGCGTCCGACCATCTTGCATCGTGAACGACGCAATATTTTTGGCGGGCGCGCTTATGATGAGAATCTGACCCGTCTGAAATTAAAACAGGCCTATGGCCGTTTAATCCGATCACAATCCGATAAAGGGGTTTTTGTGATGTTGGACGGGTCAACGCCGACACGGCTTTTGGATGCGTTTCCAGATGGTGTTGACATTCAACGGCTGAAGTTGCCCGATGCATTAAAAGACATCAAAAAATTCTTGTAATATTAACCGCATATCTTTATGTATAATCAAATGAATCAGGATTTTATTCAGGCGGTGAATGACCGCCTTTTGTTTAAAACACCCCTGCAAAAAACAGATGTTGCCATTTTGTTAGGAAACAGAATGTGCGCAGGCGATCTTGCACGCGTTACCGCACGCCGTTATTTCGAAGGGTATTTTGACAATATCATTTTATGTGGTGGTGTCTCGCTCTACTCTCCCTACCTTTTAAAACGAAAGGCCAAAAACGCCTTTCAACGTGCCGTTGGGCATGACGTCCCACCAATGACGATACCTTGGAAAGATATTTTTGTGATCGGTAAAAAAGAAGTATGCCACATGCGTGATGTTCTTTTGGATCTGGGTGTTCCCAAAAGCGCAATTGCATATATTGATGATCGATCAACAAACACGGGCGAAAATTTCTCCTTTATCGCCGACCATGTCGAAAAAGCGGAATATCAATCGGCAACCATTGTCGCCGCGGCCTATCATCAACTCCGTGGAATAGAAACCTGCGCCCGGTGGATGCCCAACCTTGAAACACATCCATTGGCAGTTTATCCATTCAGTTTAACCCGCGAAGAATGCTTGGAAATGTGGCCGAAAGACCCTTTATTCAGGGCAGTTGTCTTATCAGAATATAAAAAGCTCGATCCGTCCAAGACTGATAATTATTATCTGCAAGGGTTTTGTATACCCTCTAAGCGCACGACACAGTCTATGCGCCTTAACCCACCAACCGCAAGTTAGGCGCAGAGGGTATAGAATTTTTCAGATTGATCAACGATGTTAGGAAATCACAAAGATCATGCGTTTGCATATGTGCCCATGACGGCATTTGCCTACGCGCAGAGTCCGTTTTCAAAACTGTTTGCATATTAAAGATCAAACGTGGCGCCCGATGATTGGCGTGGGAATCATCAATAAACAGAATACTATTATCCCAAAAGTCGTGTGGTATTCCCTCACCCTTGGCGTCTGCAAAGCGGGGTAGCAAGCCACATTGATCAAGAATTTCTGCCCAAAACGCGCCATGCCTTTTATCAAGCATAAAGGGGTTATCGAAACTATCCATTCCATAGAGACCGTCAAATAAATGGCCAACATCGTGGCATCCTGCACTCAAAGTTTTTTCAACATATCCTTTTGTTCCATTAGATACGGCAAGCAGTCGATATCCCATGCCTTTTAGAATACTCAAACACATCGCTAATTGCGGGTCATGTCTGATTTCACCATATTCAAACTGGCGGTCAATATATCCGCCCTGTTCGCACAAGGCGTCGTGATGATGGACATATAACTTCATTTCATTGATGTTAAACCGTTTTGCAAATTCCGCGGTTGTACGTCCGGTTTTGCGATAGCTGCCTATGGCAAGGTCAGTCAATTCATCGATGTCAAATCTTTCTGCCTTCTGGTGGTAAAGCTCCGTAAACGAGACGGCTGTTGCCGCAGAAAATTCCCGCGCATATTCCGACCCATAATGATTGATTACATGATCAACATCAAAAATAATGGTTTTAATTTGGGAAAGACTGCGATGTTGTCCCGCCGTGAATTCCATGACCGCCCCGCTCAACTGCTGCTATTGTTGTTTTATTTAAGCGGCAGATTGGCGCATGGCGCGCAAAATGTCAAGTTTTTTATGGCAATTGAATGGACTTTGTAAAACGGTCTACTGCACGATGAACCTCTTCCCAATTTGATAAGTATATTGCAGACTTATCTTTTAAGAACTCAATCGCATCAGATAACTTTACTTTATTACTTTTGTCTAATGCATTGGCATCATTTAAAGCAACATTATTGAATGCTTCAAACAAGGTTTTTATGACGCCAGGAATTTTTTGTGCGTAAGATCGATCTAAAATGCAAATATCTTCGCCATTTACGCCGAGCGGTTGCATAACCTCATTTTGCTTGATTATCCACTTAACGCCGTTAACCGCATCAATAAAGTCATGCGCTGTGTTCCCAGAGTTTTTAATAATAACTGGAAATAATACAGTTCTATGCCTTGGATGCTCGCATGGCATTTAAAATATCCAATTTTTTATGGAAACGATTTTTATCGGCATCGTCAGTAATCGATGACAAGTCGGATTCAATTTCGGCGATTTGTTTGTCGATTTCGGCAACGTCGATGTCTGTCACATTGATTGCCTGTTCCGCCAATACTGTGCATTGGTCACCCGTCACATCGGCAACACCGCCGGCAATGAAAATCCGCTCTGACGAGTCATTCATATTATCGCGGTAAATTGTGACCGTGCCTGTACGAACATTTGCAACCAAAGGCATATGGCCTGAAAGAACACCAAAGTCCCCTTCCGACCCGGGAATAACCGCCATGGTGACAGGCTCGGACATAATTTTTGTTTCTGGTGAAACAAGGTCAAATTGAATTTTTTGTGTCATGATAAAATGAACCTACCTAATTTTGATTTGACAAAAGCATAGGCGATGGCGCCCTGTGCCGCCAATCCCAGACCAATACCAGTTAAAGCCGCCCCTACTTCGGGAGCTCCTGCCACAGACATACCGGCCATAACACCACCTGCAACAGCCACAGAGGCCGCTCCAGTAAATAAAGCAACCAAGGCACCAGTGCCAAATTTTGCCGTTTGTTGTAAAAAACCACTCATTTCTCACTCTCCCATTTGAATTGAAATTCTAATTCTTCTTCTCCACCACCGCGTTCATGTTCGATGGAAAACACGGCGCGGTCGGGCACATAAATGCGCTCCCCCGCGACCTGAATTTCAAAATTTTCACCCGATTCAATACAATCGGCCAAACGTCTTAACTTCGCCGCTAATTGTTCGGATGTGTATTCCTTTTCAATATCACGGTTTGGTTTCATATATTATGCCGCTTCCTTGGCCATTTTTTCACCTTTTTCGATGGCTTGTTCAATACCACCACACATGTAAAAGGCCGATTCAGGAAGGTGATCCAACTCACCCTCGACAATCATCTTGAATCCTTTGATGGTGTCTTCAAGCTGAACAAACACACCTGGCGTGCCTGTAAACACCTCGGCAACATGGAATGGTTGTGACAAGAAACGTTGGATTTTACGCGCACGGGCCACGACCATTTTGTCGTCTTCGGACAATTCATCCATCCCCAAAATCGCGATAATGTCTTGCAATGCCTTATACTGCTGAAGCGTTTGTTGAACCTTGTT
>CAJXOI010000021.1 GCA_913057885.1 uncultured Micavibrio sp. | reverse complement strand
GCCGCATAAACAAAAATCCATGCAAATTGCGCAATACCGGCAATAGCCACACCATAGGCCAAGGCATGGGCAGGGGTATCCCAAATCATATCATGGGTCAAAAGCACCCCGATCAGGCACAAATTAAACAGGCATGGTAAAAACGCATAGACGCCAAACCGTCCAACCGTGTTCATCACCCCGCCCAATAACGCCGCCATAGAGATGAATAATAAATAAGGGAATGTAATGCGTGTCAGTTCAACCGCATTTTCAAACCGAAATCCCTCGCGTTCAAACCCCGGGGCAATCGCCATAATGATATAGGGCATGGCGGCAACGGCAATGACGCTGAAGATCGTGATAATCAAAAACATAAACCCCATCATGTTCCGCGCCATAGACAGGGACTCCGCCTTGCCGTCTTTTTCTATCGATTCAGAAAACAATGGGACAAAGGCAACGCTAAATGCCCCTTCGGCGGTAATGCGACGGAACAAATTTGGTAATTTAAGCGCAACAAAAAAAGCATCGGCCAATGGGCCCGCACCCATCACGGCGGCGGTTAGAATGTCGCGGATAAACCCCAAAACGCGGGACATCATGGTGAATCCCGCAACGGTTGCCATTGCCTTGATCAATTTCATGTGTAACAGAATAGCAGGAGTCGTTTCGAGGAGGGAATTATTCTTTAATCAATGCAGAGATAACCCCATGGAATGTTTGGATATCTTGATCCGTCCACGTGTGCCGCGTGAATAAATTCATCAAATTCCGTTCCATCGTCGGGCGCATATCAGGGGATTTGAAAAATCCACGGTCGTCCATTTCCGCAATTACACGGTCGGTGAAATTGGCCACTGTTGCGGCGGTGGCAATATCGGTTTTTCCTGTTACCAATTGTTTTTCGGGTGTTTGATCCGCCTGCACCATAAATTCATAGGCAACCAATAAAACCGCCTGCGCCAAATTCAGAGAACAAAAATCAGGGTTAAGCGGGATTGTGATAATAGCAGAGGCAAGGGCGATATCCTCATTTTCCAATCCGGTGCGCTCCGCCCCAAACAACACGCCAATTTTTTGTCCATTTTTAATTTTGTTGTGGGTTTCAGCCATGGCGGACCCCGCCGTGTAGACTTCTTTAACCATATCACGAGGGCGGGCGGTCGTTGCAAGCGTCCAATGCATATCGGCTATGGCATCTTGGGTGGTGTCATAAATTGTAACGATAACGCCTTTATCTAATGCACCTGATGAGGCACGGATGGCACTTTCCGAAGGCCATCCATCACGAGGATTCACAACGCGCAGGTCAGTCAGACCGCAGTTCAGCATTGCACGGGCGACCATGCCGATATTTTCACCCAATTGCGGGTTCACAAGGATGATAGAGGGTTTATGTAATTGCGTTGTCATTTCTGATATAGAATTCCCCGCGAAAGCGGGGATCCATAAAGTATAGTTCTGGATCCCCGATAAAACGGGGATGCTTATTAACGTGAGTAAAATTCCACAACCAAATTCGGTTCCATTTGAACCGGGTAGGGGACATCTTCCAAAACAGGGACGCGAACAAATTTTCCTGTGAATTTTGCCGGATCAACGTCCAGATATTCAGGAACATCACGTTCAACGGATTCAAGTCCGCCAATCACATTTTGGTGTGTGCGTGATTTTTCACGGATGGAAATCTCATCACCGGCCTGAACTTGATAAGATCCGATATTCAAACGCTTGCCATTCACCAAAACGTGACCATGAGAGACAAGCTGGCGTGCGGCGAACACTGTGGGGGCGAATTTCATACGGTAAACAACGGCGTCAAGGCGTTGTTCCAACAAACCAATAAGGTTTTGTGATGTGTCACCTTTCAATCGTGTTGCCTCTTGGTAATATTTACGGAATTGTTTTTCACCAATATTCCCGTAATAGCCTTTCAATTTCTGTTTGGCCTGAAGCTGTGTTCCGAAATCGGATAGCTTGCCGCGAGCGTTTGGCCCGTGTTGTCCAGGTCCATATTGGCGTGTGTTGTATGGTGATTTTGCACGACCCCAAAGGTTAACCTTTAGACGGCGATCAATTTTATGCTTTGCATTTGGTCTTTTAGCGCTCATTTTTAATCCTTTACTTTAAAAGCGTTACTTAAATTATCCTTATCCATGTTGCCATGGGGAGGGAGGAAACATACCGGCTAAAACAGTTTCTTTCCTACCGCATTTTAAGAATGATGAACTTTTACCGCTTTAGGCTTGCTCTTGTCAAGGAAATACCTTAAAAAATGAGGCTCAAGGGCCTGTAGCTCAGTTGGTTAGAGCAGTCCGCTCATAACGGATTGGTCGCTGGTTCAAGTCCGGCCAGGCCCACCACTTAAAAATCAACATCTGTTTGGACAAATTCGTTAAAGTAATTTGTCACCATGTTGATCATCGTTTGGCCAAAAATATCGATAATTTCCTGATCGGAATATCCTGCGTCTTTGACGGCAGCAAAATCCGCATCGTCAATATGTCCGCGTTTTTCAATAAGGGCCAAGGAAAACTGAAGTGCCGCATTGTGCTTCTCATCATCTGTGCAACGTCCTTCCAAAGCTTCGGCAATGCATTGATCGGATAACCCTGCTTTTTTTGCTAGAAACATGTGCGCGGCCTTGCAATAACTGCATCGATTGGCGCCTGCGGATGCCAATGCCAATTTTTCCTGTAACTGTTCGGATAATGTGCCGTTACCTGATGCTTTTCCTTTGAAGGATTTAAATGCCTCTAGGAATGCGGGGGAATGATCCATGGTTTTAAATATATTAATTGGTTCATTTGATCCATCTTTAGGTTGAATACGCGGCATGATCTTATCTCCTTATTTTATTTGAATGTGTTAATAATATCGTTCCTCGGCTAAATGAAATCAAGGCCGTATCGGCAATCATTTCATTGCATGCGCCGTTCCATCCAAATGTGTATGGTCCACCAAGAACATCAGGCGGATATTTTAAACCCTCTGTTGTTAAATCATTGACGTCTGATAGGGGAAATATCCCGACATAATCACCAATTTGCCCATGAATGGAACAAGGTTTTGTAATAATGCGCCGTGTTTCGTTTGGGGAGCAGAGTGTGATGCGATCTGGATTTTGCAAAGACTTTAAAATCAAATAATTTGAAAAATCATGGTCAGCCCGTTCGCCAATGGCACCATAAATTTGAATTGAGGAGTCGGAGAAAGCCCGGGCTAATGCCTTCATTAAATCAGTGGAATTTTGATCGTTATCATTGATAATGTCGCATTGGTCGCGATATTGGTCCAGTAGGACGGGATCAACACTGTCAAAATCCCCGATGATGATATTTGGAACACGGTTAATAGCATGTGCATGGCGTAGGCCGCTATCGGCACAGATAATAACGGCATTATGAGGAATTTGATTTGCAAGCCATTGATAATCTTCAATGACCGCCCCACACAGTATAATGGTTTGAGGCACAATCATATTATTATGATGCTGAGGCACGTTCCAAACGTCTGAGGACTCGATCACGACCCAACAAAGAAATCATCTTATCCATTTCAGGGCCATGAGACATACCCGTTAAGGCCAAACGCAGTGGCATAAACAAGTCTTTGCCTTTGCGGCCAGATTGTTCCTTTAATGCGGAAGTCCACGCACCCCATGTGTCAGGGGTTATATCGCCATCAGGCAAGGTATTGGCCGCCATTATGATATAATCTTTGTCGTTGTCGGGTACAGACGCGTTCACTGTGTCTCTGGTCACACGCGCCCAATCTTGAATGTCGGACACTTTGTTCAAGTTGGCCTTTACATTCTCCCAAAAGGATTCATCAATCCCATCCATTTCAGGGCGGTCTTTCACATCATCATAAGTCAGTGAGTGCACGATTTTGGCATTCAGCCGTTCAATTTCACGCACATCCAATTTCGGCGTGCCGCGGCCAAATTTTGAAAAATCAAATGTGTCGATCAATGGCTGAACATCCTTAAATGCCTCAATCGGGTCGGAAGATCCCAACCGTGCCAGCAGGGATATAATCGCCATTGGTTCAATGCCTTCATTGTCCCGTAAATCTTCGATAGAGAGTGATCCAAGGCGTTTAGACAGTTTTCCACCATCCGCATCGGCAATGAGGGGCCAGTGAGCGAATGTTGGCGGCGTGGCGCCCAAAGCTTCGAACATTTGAATATGCGATGCCGTGTTGGACACGTGATCCTCGCCTCGTGTGACATGGGTAATCCCAAAATCAATATCATCAATCACGGAACAGATATGATAAAGCGGTGTGCCGTCTTCACGAATAAGCACGGGGTCGGACATCGACGCACCATCAAATGATATTTCCCCACGGATAAGGTCATTCCATATAATAGGTGCATGGTCTAATTTAAAGCGCCAGTGCGGTTTACGCCCTTCGGATTCATATTTTGCCTTTTGTTCATCCGTTAAATCTAACGCAGAGCGATCATAGATAGGAGGTTTCCCTGCGTTTAATAATGCCTTACGCTTAAGTTCCAGTTGCTCTGGCGTTTCATAACATGGATAAAGGCGTCCATCGTCTTTCAATTTTTGAATGGCTTCGTCATAACGGTCGGTGCGATCGCGCTGGTGCGCATAATCGTCCCAATTGAGGCCCAGCCATGTCAGGTCACGCTTAATGGCTTCTGTATATTCGTCTTTTGACCTTTCGCGGTCTGTATCATCGATGCGTAACATAAATGCGCCACCCATCGACCGTGCGGCCAACCATGTAATAATTGCGGCGCGAACATTTCCGATATGAATTTTCCCCGTAGGAGAGGGGGCAAATCTGTATTTAACTGTATCTGTCATTTTACTGTTCATAGTGTTTTATAGCTTAAAAATCAAGCGCTGTCGTAATGGTTTGTCATGGGCATACGGCGTTCGCGACCAAAGGAATGTTTAGAGATTTTAACGCCCGGAGGGGCCTGACGGCGTTTGTATTCTGAACGATCCAATAAACGCCTGACTTTGCGGGCGGTGTCTTCGTCAATGTCTTCGCTAACCAATTGCGAGATGGATTTACGATCCTCGATAAACCCTTCCAGAATTTTATCCAATATATCGTAATCAGGCAGGGAATCTTGATCTGTTTGATCAGGTTTTAATTCCGCGCTGGGTGGGCGATTGATGATATTATCAGGGATAACGGGACTTTGTTCATTCCGCCATTTCGCAAGGGCATAGACCGTTGTTTTATAAACATCCTTCAACGCATTATATCCGCCGCACATATCACCATATAAAGTTGCGTACCCTACTGCCATTTCAGATTTATTCCCTGTTGAAAGAACCATTTTTCCACTGGTGTTGGACATGGCCATGAGCGCCACACCCCTGGCGCGGGATTGGATATTTTCAAGGGCAATCTCTGACATATCAGGAATTAAATCGTGATAGGCATTCATAACAGATTGAATGGATAAAACAGAATGGTGGCACCCAAGATTTTTTGATAGCGCCTTTGCATCATCGAGTGAGTCTTGAGATGTATAGGGCGAGGGCATCATCACACATTGCACGCGATCTGCACCGAGCGCATCAACGGCAATCGCGGCGGAGAGTGCGGAATCAATACCGCCGCTGGACCCAATTATAACACCAGGAAACCCGTTTTTATCGACATAGTCGCGAAGGCCAAGTTTCAGGCATTCGTATATCAATTTATTGTCATCCCGAGCGTAGTCGAGGGATCTAAGATTCCTAGGCTCGCTGACGCTCTCTCGGAATGACAGTGAAGTGATGGTTTCAATAGCCTCCTCAAAAAATGGCAGGTGTGCTATAACTTCACCATCGGCATTCATTGCAAATGACCCGCCGTCAAAAACAATCTCATCTTGCCCGCCGACTTGGTTGATGTAAAGGGCAGGGAGGTCGGTTTCTTTAACGCGGTTGGCAATAATATCCAGACGCATTTTGTCTTTTTGAACTTCGAAAGGTGACCCATTAAGGGAAATCAAAATATCCGCACCATTATCTTTCAGATGTTTGGCCACGGTTGGAAACCATAAATCTTCGCACGTACCGATGCCCAACTTATATCCCATATAATCTACGGGGTGGGGTAATTCGCCTTTTGTAAACACACGAACCTCGTCAAACACCCCGTAATTGGGCAGTTCATATTTTGGTAAGGCTGCTTTGATCCCTCCCTCATAGACAAATAACGCTGTGTTGTGTTTATGGCCATCCTCATCCCGCCACGGGCTGCTGATAATCAGGGCTGGGCCGTCTTTTGTTTTTTGCGCGATATCATGGGCAATACGCATACAGTAATCGATAAAATGATCATGAAGGACAAGGTCTTCGGGTTGATAGCCACTCAGGATCAATTCTGAAAACACAATTAAATCGCTGAGATCTTTATGGTCATTCCAAACCCTTAGGATTTTTTCCGCATTACCCGCAATGTCACCGACAGTGGGATTTGTCTGTGCCATTGTTATTCTCAAGGGTGCTTTGTTTTGCATACACCACAGCATAACCGTTTTTTATAATTTGAAAATATGAAAGCTATGGAAGATAGCGTCGATAGATTTCCGTGCAGTTGCCTGGACGGGCATTCCCGTCAAAAAAGCGACGATCAAGATATTCGGCTTTAAAGCTTGCTTGCTCTGCAATGCCAAGGAATATACGGTTCGCTTGATTATCATGAAGATGCGGCGCAAGAAGAGCGCCAAATGTTGCGGTTTGTATGGATACGCAATAGGCCACGGCCGCTTTTCCGCCAACATCATTGATTTGTGCCCCGTGTCTAAGTGCATAGAGTGTCAGCCCATAGCGTGTAAAGCTTGGGTCATTGAGAATAGAAATCCCTGTGGGGACAACACGCTGGACATAAGGATTTTGTGCGATGTAGCGGGCATATTCAAATGATGACGCCGCTTCGGAAACGTCATCATTCGTAAATTGGCGTGTATGCCCAATAACTGGTGTCGCTGTTAATGCCAATGCGGAACCTAAAAAATGTCTACGCGTCATGCTTGTTTTCATGAGTAGCTTTTTATCACTATTTGAGATGGCAAATCAAATAAATTATGACTATTGACAGAGAATGATTATGGGTTGTTGTTTAAAAACGAACCACTCATAATACTCAGATGGAATTTAACTGGGTTCTTCTCTATCCTTTAATGCAAACCGACAGCCGATATGCCGTTGCATTTGCAGAGAAGCTTCAGCAAATCCAAAGCGTGGACTATGATGAACGATTGAATGTTTTGAATAATCATCGTTTTGGCGACGACCCGCAAGAATGGGGTGATGGTTTATCCGAATTGTTTATCGCTTGGCGCAATGACCCCTATGCGCCAATGGTTTCTCACACAATGGAGTGGGCGTGCGATTTTTTTGACATTGATCCCGAGGACTACCCCTGGATTTCCGTTCCTATGGCCGCGGCTGTTTTAGCCGATTTGGATCATGATAATTCTTATCACAATACAAACCATTTTCGTGAGGTTGTTATTTTGTTGGCCCTTATGATTGATGTTTTTATGTCTTTGGAGGAAATGAAGGTCACGCTTACAAAAAATGATATTTTGATGATGCTTACCGCTGCCGCAATCCATGATTTTGCCCATGATGGACGCGGCAATTTTATTGATGGGACACACTCTCCATCTCGAATGGAAAGAAAATCTTTCAATCAGGCAAAGAACTTTTTGGCCACTGCAGGCGCATCACGAGACCAGCGCGATATTATCGAATTAATGCTGATTTGCACAGATGTGAGCCGTGTAGAAGCGGGGCGAAGCCCATCAGGATTTTGTCGTGATGCATATCGTGCTCATGAAAATGATCTCACAAATATGATTGCTGTTCCAACGGAACTAAAACCACTGTTAAAGGATCGTAAATTGTCTTTGATGGCAATGATGCTTTGCGAGGCGGACATGGGCCTATCTGCGGGCCTAAGTTATAACTTTGCCAAAGAAATGACCCGCTTGGTTGCATCTGAAAGCACAGTCTTGTCGCCCAGCCCAATAACTTTGCGCGGCTTTATGGACGCCATTTGTCATGGTGGATTTTCAACGCCTGCGGCAAAGGTTATGATGGAAGAAAATTTTAAAACGATATATCAATGCGCTGATCAAGATATTGACGATAAGGTTTTATATTCCAAACCATAACCTTAGGGCGCGTAAAGATGTGTTTTCGTCCATCTGATCATGAAGCATCAATTTTTTAACAAAACGACTCTTTGATTTTTCATCTTCGATAATCGTTGCCATAAGGGTGTAAAATATTTCATCAATATCGCTTGCTTGCCCACGAAGGCTCTGATCAACGCGGTTGAAGTAATTATCAAATTCTAAAAATAATGAGCATTGAGATAATTCCTCTAACACGGGGCTTTCGGAATAAGGATGACTGTTTTTCATTTTTTCGATTTCGTCGCGCCACCATTGAAGGCGGATCAAACGCATCATCGGGTCGTGAACTTTTTGCGGAATAGATCGTAATTCAGTATGCAATGCCATTAGGGACAAAACCTCGCGGCGATGTTGCCGTGGCGCAAAAAAATGGAGCAAATAAAGATTATAATTTTGCTCCCTGACAAAATCGCGACAATATTCTTGGCTTGAGATTTTATTCATTTGC
>CAJXOI010000020.1 GCA_913057885.1 uncultured Micavibrio sp. | reverse complement strand
GAAAGGCCGATAGCATGCCACCAAATTTTTCTTCAAGGACGGACTTATCATACCCCGCAAGCGCAAAGGCCCGTTCCATAATTTCGGGTTTATGGTTTCTGATCGCGCCCGAGGCCAATTCAAACCCGTTACAGACACAGTCATATTGGAATGCCAAAACATTTTCCAAATTGGATTCATCTTCCAAATCCGCCGCGCCGTTTTGCGGCATTGAAAACGGGTTGTGTGAAAAATCCAAAACGCCTGTCTCTTCATCCCGTTCATACATCGGGAAATCGACAACCCAACAGAATTTAAAGACGCCTGTTTCACGTGCATAGGGATGTTCGGCATCGATCGTGCCGATGGCATCACACACCGCATCACGGGCCCGTCCTGCAAATGGCGCGGCCTTGGATGGCATATCACAAACAAAGAACAAGGAGTCACCATCGACCACATGATCCGTATTTTCACGCAGAACATCAATCGCATGCTCTGAGATAAATTTGGCAATCGGGCCCTTGGCAGATCCTTCCATAAATTGGATATAACCAAGGCCCGGGGCACCTTCTCCGCGCGCCCAATCATTCAATTTATCAAAAAACGAGCGTGGGAAGTCCGCCGTGCGAGGTGCCTTAATTGCACGGACAACGCCGCCTTTTTCAATCACGCTCTTGAACGCTTTGAACTCGACATCATCGCGATTGAATATGGCCGTCACATCAAAAATTTCCAATGGGTTGCGCAAATCAGGCTTATCCGAACCATATCTGAGCATTGCTTCTTTATAAGTGATATGCGGCATCCATTCAATTTTGTGCGGTGTGCCTGTGAAGTCATTAAATTCCTCGAAAACGCCCTCAATGACGGGTTGCATCGTATTAAATACGTCGTCTTGTGTGACAAACGACATCTCAACATCCAATTGATAAAATTCTGCCAAACGGTCGGCGCGTCCGTCTTCGTCACGGAAACATGGCGCGATTTGGAAATATTTATCAAACCCGCCAATCATCAATAATTGTTTGAATTGTTGCGGCGCCTGCGGCAGGGCATAAAACATCCCCGGATGCAGGCGCGATGGCACCAAATAATCGCGTGCTCCCTCTGGTGAAGATGCCGTTAAAATCGGGGTTTGAAATTCCTGAAAATCCTGTGCGGTCATGCGTTGACGCATGGATGCAATCACCGCGTTGCGCAGGCGGATTTTGCGTTGCATGTCTTCGCGGCGCAAATCTAGAAAACGATATTGCAGGCGCAAATCTTCGCCCGCATTATCATCAACCGCCACCTGAAACGGCAATGTTTTTGCCGCGGATTGCAATTCCGCTGTGTCTATCCCCACCTCAATATGACCTGTGGGCAATTTATCATTGATGGTGTCATCAGACCGGGCAATGACTTTTCCTGTCACCGTAATCACACTCTCAACACGCCAAGATTCAACATCTGAAAATTGGACGTGGTCAGTGTCAATCACGCATTGCGTCAGGCCATGCGTGTCCCGTAAATCGATAAATAATAATCCACCATGGTCACGTTTACGGTGGATCCATCCCGATAATTTCACCGTTTCACCGACATGGTCGGCGCGAAGGTCGTTACAAGTGTGGGTTCTGAATGCGTGTATCATAGTTATAGTCCTTTAAATTCAATATGACTTTATAACCGTGAAGACAAACAGTTGCAAAGGGTTTATAATTCCATTTCATGAATAAAAAACCTGATTACCTCCTCCTTGATACCGAATTTGTGCGGGAAAAGACCTATTTTTCCAAATTGTGCCTTGTGCAAATTTCAGGCCCGGGGATTGAACCCACCATTATCGATCCGTTGGATCCCAAGACGGATATGAAACCGCTGGAAGAGGCATTATATGACCCTGATGTCGTCAAGGTTTTACACAGCGGATATCAGGATTTGGAAATTTTTTATCACCTTTATGGCAAGGTACCCGCCCCAATCTTTGATACGCAAATCGCGGCATCTGTTTTAGGATATGGGGAACAGGTATCCTATGCCAATTTGGCCAAAGACATTTGCGGGGTCGAGATTTCAAAGTCACAGCAATTTACCGATTGGTCGCGTAGACCACTGTCCGAGGCACAAATCAAATATGCTTTGGGTGATGTAATTTATCTGGATGATATTTACTTGACCCTCAAAAAACAATTGGAAGAACGTAACCGCCTATCATGGATTGAAGAAGATTTCAAAGCGCTGAAGGATAAAGATACCTATCACATCTATCCTGAAAAGGCGTGGGAGAAAATTAAGATCCGATCTGATAAACCCAAACATTTGGGTGTATTACAAAAAGTCGCAGCTTCGCGGGAGGAAGAGGCCATCCGTAAAGATATGCCGAAAAATTTTATTATGCGGGACGATACGTTGATGGAAATTGCCATGACCGCACCCAAGGATGAAAAAGCATTAGAACGCGTGCGCGGATTCCCCAGCGGACAAGTCAAACGCCCAATGGGCAAGGCCATGTTGACGGCGGTAAAAGAGATCGACAAGGCAGATCCCAAAACACTTCCGCGTAAAAAGAAACGCAAACCTTTTCCCCCACAAAAGGCGGGGACACTGGAGATGCTCCGCCTTCTCCTGAAAATTGATGCCGCGCAGCACGACATCACACCGCGCCGTATTGCCGATACCGAAGATTTACAGGAAATCGCGATGAAAGGCGCCAAGGCCAAAGTTCCCGCCATGTCGGGGTGGCGTTATGAGGTTTTCGGGTCGAAATGCGTCGATTTGATGGAAGGCAAAATCGGCCTGTCCCTCAAAGACGGCGAGATTGATATTTCAGAAATTAAATAGTTACCCGCCCATCTCCTCAGCGATAATGTCTTTACGCGATAATTTCCCAATCATGGTCTTGGGCAAAGGCTCTGTGCGAAATTCAATGTCCCGTGGCATTTCGATTTTCGAAAGCTTGCCCTTTAAAAACTCTCGCAACACTGCTTCGCTTACCTTATGCCCGTCTTTTAATTTGATCCATGCCTTAACCTTTTCTCCGCGGGTGTCGCAAGGCAGGCCGCCGACAATACATTCTTCGACATCATGATGCTGATAAATTGCCTCCTCAACATGGCGGGGATAGACATTATAACCGTTGGTAATGATCAAATCTTTGATCCTATCGATAATAAAGTAATACCCCTCCTCATCAACATAGGCGATGTCACCGGTGCGAAGATATTCGCCCGCAAAGGTGTTTTTTGTCGCCTCGTTATTTTGCCAATAGCCCTTCATCACCTGTGGACCTTTGATACAAATTTCACCTTTTTCGCCCTGTTTTTTTTCTTTTTTCGGATTGTCGGGGTCCAAAATTTTAACCTCGGTTCCGGCAACGGGCAGGCCGATTGACCCCGCCTTATTTGGACGACCATCCATCGGGTTGACGTGCGTCACGGGTGAACTTTCTGTCAGGCCATAGCCTTCAACCAAAACACATCCCGTGACGTGTTCAAATTTCTTTTTGACCTCCACAGGCAGGGGCGCTCCGCCCGAGATACATTTGCGCAGGGATGTCAGGTCGTATTTCCCAATATCCTTATGATTGGCCAACGCCCCATAAATCGCCGCCACGGCGGGCATACAGGTTGGTTTCTTTTTATGGATCAATTTGATAGTGTCATTGAGATCAAACCTTGGCAGGGCGATGATTTCCGCCGCAATGCGGACAGATAAATTGAGTGCCACCGTCATTGCAAACACATGGAAAAAAGGGATCACACCCAACATTTTCTCCTTACCCATTTCCACCCCTTCAAAGGCAATGAGGCATTGCTCGGTATTCGCCGATAAATTGGCATGGGTCAACATCGCCCCCTTGGGCGTGCCCGTTGTCCCGCCCGTATATTGCAATAAGGCCACATCATTGGCGACATCAATCTCGACGGGTTCAGGTTTACCATCATTATCCAGAAAATCCGAAAAATCGTGATGATGGTCATCGCGTGGCCACGATGCAATTTCACCGCCTTTGACGACAGGGAATAAAAGGTTTTTAGGGAAAGGCAAAACATCCACAAAACGACAGACGATAACGTTTTTTAGAACCTCGGTGCGTTTCAACATTTCCGCTGTTTTGTCATAGGTTGCCTTCAGATCCAACGTCACCATAATTTCAGTCTCAGAATCATTGATTTGATGTTCCAATTGGTCTTCGGCATATAACGGGTTATAATTCACCACCGTCATTCCGGCCTTGAGTGCACCATAATACGCCACCAAATATTGTGGGCAGTTGGGCAAGAGCAGACCAATTTTTGTGCCTTTTGCTACGCCTGCCTCTTGCAAGCCTCTGGCAAAGG
Organism: uncultured Micavibrio sp.; assembly: GCA_913057885.1. Classification (GTDB taxonomy): domain Bacteria; phylum Pseudomonadota; class Alphaproteobacteria; order Micavibrionales; family UBA1664; genus UBA1664. Next base: position 4,459 of record CAJXOI010000020.1, on the reverse strand, counting down.
CATCAACCGTGTCACCTATTTCTTTCCATGTGAATTTCTTACCTAAAAAGTCAAAGGCTGGTTGGCTACTAAAATCACGCGCCGCATCGTCAACAATTTTATAAAGAGGATAGGTAGGAATTTCAGAAGATTTTGCCATGTTGCACCGCCACAATTAAGTTATTGATATTATTAAGTATAGCAGAATTTACTTACCAAAAAACTTATTTTTAAATTGACATATTTAATAATTATTCTTTACTATCGCTTCATGAAAATTGTCGATAAACTTCCAGATGAGGTGACAGCGGAAAATTCCGCGATTATGGCAATTGACTTTCAACATGCCTTTTGCAACCCATCGTATGAGGATGCCTGCGGCAATCGCCACACTGATTATGCAGCCACGAGTATGGAACGAGTTAGACCTCATTTTCAAAAAGCTGGCCTGCAAATGATCTGGGTATATATGGACGATCGGCCGCTCATAGAAGGAACAGAATTGGAAGTTTACCTCAATGATGATGATTTCGAAGGGGATAAATTCTATGCCGTCCACCCGTGTGAAATGACAGATATATTATTACCAAAAACATCACGATCCCTGTTCAAAGGCTTTTATGCCCTCCAAGCAAAGCGTGTGATGAGCGAGTTACAAAAGAGCAACTTGTTTATTTGTGGCGTCAGCCTTCCAGAGTGTGTTCTGCACACTATGTGTGATGCAATTCCTTATGTGGACAATATCTATCTTGTCAGCGACCTCTCAGCGCAATCCAGCTTTGGAGAAGACACCCTTGCCCATCCCATAAAATCCATCATTGATATGCAACTAAACGATTTATTTGGAACCAATGACATTCAAGATGTCGGTATTGTTCATTCCAGACAGATTTTAGCACACTTAAGACCGTGAAAATTTGGCTTTAAGACGTCGCCATTTTTCTCCAGCACTGTATCGTAACATCAAGGCCGACGGCGTGACGATCAATGTCAAAACGGTAGAAAACACCAATCCAAAAACAATTGCCGTTGCCAATTGCACCCACCATTGCGTGGATGGGGCACCCACTGTAACCTCACGCGTGATAAAATCTATATTGGTTTGTGTGACCATTGGCAACAACCCGCATACGGTTGTCACCGTGGTTAAAAGAACGGGCCTAAACCTTTGATATCCCGTCATTAGAATAGCATCAGGAACGGACAAACCACGTTTTTTATGCAGGTAATCAAATGTATCAATCAACACGATATTATTATTCACGATAATCCCTGCAAGGGCGATGACGCCTGTTCCGCTCATAATCACGCCAAAGGGTTGCCCAATGACCATCAACCCGATAAACACCCCGATTGTGGACATGATCACGGCGGTCAGGATCAGGAATGCGGAATAAAAGCTGTTGAATTGGGTGACCAGAATAATCGCCATGATAAACAACGCGACCATAAAGGCCTTCATTAAAAACATCATGGATTCTTGTTGGTCTTCGTCTTGGCCCGTAAATTCAATTGTAACACGGGGGTCAAAGGCATCTGGATTTTCGGCAATCCATGCCTTCACCTCATCCACCTTGGCGGCAATATTCAACTCGGGCGGGAGGTCGGCCTGAACGGTCACGGCTCGTTTTTGGTCTATCCTATTGATCGTGCCAACGGCATCTTGAGGGGTACGAGAAACAAAGTTGGAAACAGGCACCTGCCCCGCCCCTGCCGATTCAATACGGATTTTATCCAATTGCGATAAAGTTCGATCCTCGGCGCGGTGACGCACCACAATGTCAATTTCTTCGTCGCTATCATTAGGACGATAGTCCGACACAATCAATCCATTGGTGACAAGGCGCACATATTGTCCAATCGTCGCGAGGTCAATGCCAAACTTGCTGGCCTGTGCGCGGTCAACCTGCAATTCCCACTCAATGCCGGGTAACGGCCTTGAATCCTCATAATCAATAAAATCACCAATCTCATCCATCGCCCGATATAATGTCTCAACGGATGGCGAGAGAAGCTCGGGAAATCTGGACGAAACATTGATTTGAACGGCCTTACCCTGTGGCGGGCCACCTTGCAATTTTCGGGTTTGGATTTTGAGACCAGGAATATCGGATGTGTCCTGCCTGATGGATTCCAAAATCGTGTCGGCAGGTTCGCGCACATCCCACGCATCAAATTCCAATGTGATTTGCCCAATCGTGTCGGCGGGCACTTCGTCATTGCCGCCCTCGGAGGTTTTACCAATTTCGGAATACACAAGACGAAGGCCATCGCGCCCCAGAATGCGATCTTCGACCTTGCGCACCAAATCCGATTGTTCGGCAACTGATAAATTCCCCCTTGCCTGCACAAGAACTTTGGCATATTCGGGTTCAATATCGGGGAAGAACTCTACCCCTTTTCCAAATTGGGAATATAAAACCTGCACCCCGACCAACAGGCCAAATACCCCGATCAAAATGAATAACGGAATCTTCATCGCCCCGCGCAGGATATTCAGGTAAATCGCCATAAAGCCTTTAACTTCATTCAACTTGGAAACATCGTCAATATCGGCTTTACCGTCCTCTGATTTTTTCTGGGACGGTTTTCCGATCACCGTTCCAAGAACAGGCACAAAAATCAATGCCATCACCAAGGATGACGCCAAAACCCCGATCATGGTTAGGGGCATGTATTTCATAAATTCACCCGCAGTCCCCGGCCAAAACAATAACGGGAAAAACGCTGCCAATGTTGTCGCGGTGGAGGCAATAATCGGCCATGCCATGCGTTTTGCGGCAAGGGCATAGGCCTCGCGCTTGGGCACGCCTTCATTCATTTTACGGTCGGCATATTCGGTCACAACAATCGCACCGTCCACCAACATTCCAACGGATAAAATAAGTGAAAACAATACAACGATATTCACGGTCAAACCCATGAAGGATAAAATCATAATCCCGCTCAGGAATGCGCCCGGGATGGCAATCCCCACCAACAGGGCAGATCGAAACCCTAGCGCCGCCACAATGACGATCATCACCAACAAGATGGCGGAGATGATATTATTTTGCAGGTCACGCAACATATTGCGAATATCATTAGATTTATCCAAGGTATAGCTAACCTCTACACCCTCTGGCCAAAACTGGGATTCCTGTGCCACAACCTCGCGCACGGCCTCGATCGTCTCAATCACATTTTCCCCTGTCCGTTTCACGACATTCAAGGCAATCGCTTGCTCACCATCAATCCGCGCCAAATTCTCGGGGTCTTTAAATGACCTGCGGATTTCGGCAATATCACGCACCAACACGACAGAATCCCCATCCGTGCGCAGGGGCATATCCGCCAGATCACGGAAGGATTCAAACAGCCCAGGGACCTTGACCGCAAATTTTCCTGATCCTGTATCCAAATTACCCGCCGCAACCAATTGATTTGAATTGCGGAAAAATTGAACGATTGACGGGCCATCCAACCCATAGGATTCCAAAATCACAGGGTCGATCAAAATTTCAACCAATTCCTCGCGGTCGCCGCTGATATTCACCTCTAAAACCATGCTGATGGATTCTATTTTATCCTGAAGATCCCGCGCCAATTTCAACAGTGTCCGCTCGGGCACATCACCATGTAACATCACCGCCAAAACGGGAAACAAACTGAAATTAACCTCGCTGACTGTTGGCTCCTCGACATCTGGGGGTAAATCAGGGCGCACCTGATCCACGGCCTTTTGCACATCGTCCAACGCCTGATCCTTGTCAAACCCCGCCTGAAATTCCAAAACAATATTCCCGCCGCCTGTATACCCAGTGGACCGAATTTCCTTTAATCCTTCGATGGACGATAATTCCTGTTCCATAGGTCGAAGAAGAAGCCGTTCGGAATCATCTGGGGACACCCCTTCCAAATACATCGATACATAAATAATCGGGATATCGATATCGGGGTCAGATTCCTTTGGAATGGTGATATAGGAATATGTCCCGATAATCAGGATCAGGATCAGCGTTGAAATCACTGTCCGCGTGCGGGATATGGCACCGTCAATCAGACTCATAATTCTCCCTTAATTGTCATCCCCCGACACGCTATCTCTGTCATCCCGAGCGGCCTCGACGGGTTCAACCTTTTGCCCGGGGGTAATAAAATCCTGCCCTACTGTGACAACTTGCATCGTGCCTTGCAATCCTGTCACCCATAAATGGGTTGGCGTGTCTTCGATAATTGTTATTGGCCTAAAGGCCACGCGATTTTCACGGCCAACAGTTTTGACCCCGACCTGCCCCGCATCATTCAGGGTTAAAATAGACGGCGTAATTTTATAGGCTTGTTTGCTTTGCACCTCAATCTGAACCATGGCCGTTAACCCCGCAGGCAACGGATCATTGGCATTTTCAATTTCAACATCCACGCGAAAGGTTCGTGTTTGTTCATCCGCAGCGGGGGCGACAAAGGTCACCTGTCCGGACCGCTCTTGACCACCGGCAAA
>CAJXOI010000019.1 GCA_913057885.1 uncultured Micavibrio sp. | reverse complement strand
TGTCCTTATTCTCTTCAAATATTTCCCTTGCGCTTATAGGGGGTGTTCTGTCAAGGTCTTCGCGCCTCGGGACGGGCGCAGATTTTATAACGGGTCTTTTGACCGGATTATTTTTTCTTGATCTTTTTGAGCCGTTGTCTGAGACAACTCTGAGATGCCGTGCTTTTGGTGGTTTCTTGTCGCCTTGTGTCGTCGTATTCATATTTTTTCTCCCTGTGTAATAGATATTGAGCTTATCACCTGTAAGCCCAAGGTCAAGAAGGTGGTATTACTCACCTCGATTAAAAACACGATAAAGCTGAACGCATAAGGGTATGAGAACGGCCGTCAGAATAGCCGCAATTGGTAATTTACCTGTTAAAATCATGACAAAAATCATTACAAGCATCAGGCCAATCGCCAGCGTCAGCAGAACCTTTTGAGCCTGATCTTTGTTGGCCTTCCTCAGAAAATGATACAGCGCATAACCACCGATTAATAATCCCGCAATAAGAAGTATATATGGCATATTGAATTTTCCTTAAAATAAGTATAACAACATTCTTATGAATTATAATGACAAATTGACCCAATTAAGAAAAGTCATCAAGAAACAAAAGCTTGATGCTTTTATCATTCCTAACAGTGATATGTGGCAATCTGAACATCCGGACCCTGCGAACCAGCGCCTGAAGTTCCTCACAGGTCTGGACGCCAGTGCAGGCTATGCCGTCATTACCAAAGACATGGCCGCTGTTTTTATTGATAAACGCTATGCGGTTTCTGCCAAAGAACAGGTAGATACAACCCTGTTTGACATTGAATATTATACCGATACCCCGCCTGTCGTGTGGGCCATTAAGAACATTAAAAAAGGGCGCGTTATTGGGTATGCTCCATGGCTTCATACACGTAAAGAAGCCAAAGACATGCAAAAGGCCTGTAATGATACAGGCATGATTTTAGAGCCCCTAGATCGTCACCCCATTGATAAAATATGGACTGAGAGGCCATCACATATTCAACAAACAACGATCGCCATACCCAAAACAATATCTGGACTATCGACGAAAAAGAAACTCAATATGGTTGCCCTTGACGTCATTCACAATGATATCGAGGGGTTAATCATCACTGCACCTGACTCACTGGCTTGGCTATTAAACCTGAGGACGGTTGAAAATTCCTGTGCTCCCGGCCTCAAGGGGATTGGTGTTATGAATTGCCGTAAAAGGGAATTGAAAGTCTATACCAACGCCGATTGCGATGCTTTTAATATGAATGAAAAAGGATCATTTCATGTCAGCTTTCACCCCCTTTCGGAATTTACAACCGATGTCGCCTTGTTTGAAAGAGAAGTCGAAACGGTTTTGGTGCCTGATTGTGTGCCGGATTGGTTGACATCCCACCTTAATTTCCCGGGATGCGAGGTCATCACCGACGAAGACCCTGTCAGAATGATCAAGGCCATCAAAAATGAAACCGAACAAGACGGTATTCGCGCATGTCACAAACGTGACGGGAAGGCCGTGGCCAAAGTCATCGATATCATTAAATCCGCAAAGGGATTAACGGAAAAAGACGTTGCAGATATGTTATTGCAAGAACGGCAAAAGGATAAAACCTTCCGCGGCGTATCCTTTGACACGATTGCGGGATGGAATGCAAATGGCGCAAAAATTCATGGTACGCCGTCCACAACTGAGATTAAAGGCAATGGATTATTGTTGATTGATTCAGGCGGGCAATATGATGATGGCACGACCGATATTACACGCACCATATCAATTGGTAAGCCAACCAAGGCGATGAAAGAAAAATTCACAATTGTCCTTAAGGCACATATCGCCCTTGCCACCGCCATTTTCCCCGAGGGCACAACCGGCATACAACTCGACACCATCGCCAGAAAGGTGATGTGGGATCATGGTTTGGATTACGCCCATGGCACAGGCCATGGTGTTGGGCATTATTTAAATGTTCATGAGGGGCCGTATAATATCTCGCCAAAATCACATGAAAAAATATCTGCAGGCATGCTGTTTTCCAATGAACCAGGATATTATGAGGAAGGCGCGTTCGGAATCCGTCATGAAAATTTGATGCTTGTGCAACCCGCCCCAAAACATGATGGATTTTTATGTTTTGAAACAGTTACGAAAGTGCCTTTTGACGAGGATTGCATCCTCCGCGATATGTTATCTGCAGCAGAATTAAAATGGCTGGATAATTATCAGAAGTTTGCACGGCGCAAGTGACGAACAGGTGTCAGTCTGACCAATCTCTTGTGCCGACTTAAAGATAAGTCGAACCGACGACTTTCAAGCTCTCGTCTTTTTTCTTCATCCATATCGCGATTCTTCAAAAACTCTCCTGCAATACCACTAAGTTCCCGATCAATTGCAGTAGGCGACATATCACGTGGCGGAAAGTGCTTTGACATGTTTTAATTGTAAATTTCTAATCTTGTTTAAGCAACCGTTCTTTTTGGCGGTTCCAATCACGTTTCTTCTCCGTCTGACGTTTATCATATTGTTTCTTTCCACGCGCCAGCGCGATGATAATTTTCGCCATACCTTTATTATTAAAAAATAATTTGACGGGAACAATTGTCAGGCCCTCCTTTTGCACGCCGCCAATCAATTTATTGATTTCACGGCGATTGAGGAGAAGTTTACGCGGACGCGCCGCTTCATGTTGAAAATAGCGCGAGGCCTGGGAGTATTCCTGAATATTGGCATTCAATAAAAAAATCTCGTTATCTTTTTCCTTAACATAGGCTTCGTTAATACTAACCTGCCCCATCCTCAGGGATTTCACCTCTGTCCCATGCAGGACCAAACCCGCCTCAAATTCCTGAAGCAGTTCATAATCATATTTGGCGCGGCGATTATGGGCAATCGTCACGTCCTTTGTTAATAATCCTGATCCTTTATTCTTTGCCATGGCGGGCGTATCATGCCTTCTCTTGAGGGTTACATCAAGATAAACCTTTTCACGGGGCAAACTCCCCATTATATTCCCTTTAATCATGCGCATGATATTTGCATTTTTGATTGTTTTATTCGCCCTGCCCGATCCGGCTTTGGCGAATGATACTGCCGCTGTGTCCGCCGCTGCAAAGGGGCGATACAACGTCACACCATCTACATTAACGGGAAAAGATCTTGTCACATGGTATCGATTGCAAAAATCCGAAGACACACGCTTTCAGGAGGCCGCACTTTTTGTTTCTAAACATCCTGATTGGCCTGGACTAGGTGAAATCCGCATTAAGGCGGAAAAGGCGATCAATTCATCCGTCCCGACATCGCAAATTATTCGCTTTTTTCAAAACAACCCTCCAGTCACAGCCATCGGCATGCAAAATTATCTCCAAGCTCTTATTGCTTCGGGGCAAACGGCTCAGGCCATGCAAACACTTAAAAACTGGTGGCCAACAGCATTTTTAGCGCCGAATGATCAGGACATGATCATTCAAAAATTCGGCCAATATTTGGGATCACAAGACCATGAGCGTCGCCTGCGCCACATTATTTACGATCAACATTACACAGCCTCACGCAGATTGGCGAAAGAGTTGGGCTACGGATACCCTGAATTGGTCGAGGCCAAAATCGGTTTGATCGAGGAAAAACCCAACGTAAATGCCCTGATTGCCCGTGTGCCGGCCAGTTTGAAAAACAACGAAGCTTTGATGTTGGCACGCATTCAATGGCGGCGTAAAAATGGATATGACGAAGGGGCAATAGCCCTGTTAGACAAAGCACCATCTTATAACCGTCTTTCAAACCCTGACGCATGGTGGCGGGAACGCCACATCATGGCACGACGTTTAATAGAACAAAAGAAATGGGGCAGCGCCTATAACCTTGTCAAAGACCACCGCCAAAAAGATGGTTTTCCCTTTGCACAAGCAGAATTTTTGGCGGGATGGCTGGCCCTTCGTAAAATCGGCAAGCCATGGGAAGGCTTCCAACATTTTGAAAGGTTGTTTAATGCCGTTGAAAGCCCTATCAGTCGCGCACGCGGATCGTATTGGGCAGGATTGGCCGCAGAGACACTGGGGCATCAAGAAATTGCAGGGCAATGGTACCGCGTGGCGGCAAAATTCCAAACCACCTATTATGGGCAAATGGCCGCAGGGCGGATAAATCTTCCACTTGGCCTTTTGCAAGAAACCAGGATTGCGGTTTCGTCCCAGCAACGTCAAGAGTTTCGCCACAGAAACCTGATCAAACATGCGCTTATATTAGCACGTGCGGGGCAACACAATGATGCCAGAGCCTTTTTATTGGCTTATGTTGATCGGCATACATCAGGACTTGATTATTCCTTGGCCGCAGAATTGGCAAAACAACTAAATTATGATGAAACAGCAGTGCGCATCGCCAAAAGCGCGGAGCGCGATGGATTCATCATGCCATCTTACCTCTTCCCCGTAATTGAAAAAGCAGTGTCATCATCCTTTGCCGTTCATCCCGCCTTTAATCATGGCATCATGCGACAAGAAAGCGCCTTTAATCAAAGAGCGCAATCCCATGCAGGGGCATTAGGGTTGATGCAGTTGATGCCCGCTACCGTAAGGGAAACAGCCCGCAAAGCCGGCCTTCCATATTCTAAAAGCCGATTAACGAGCGACCCCATTTATAACATTACCCTCGGCTCACTTTATATTAAACAGATGCTTGATCGGTTTGATGGCAACCGTACATTAGCCATTGCCGCATATAATGCAGGGCCAGGGCGCGTGAATCGATGGCTGGACGAAATCGGCGACCCAAGAGACCCCGGTATCGACGAAGTTGATTGGGTTGAAACCATCCCGATTTATGAAACCCGGAACTATGTCCAAAGGGTGACAGAGGCCATCAATGTCTATGCCTTAAAACTAAAGTAACATGCCAATGTAACCGCAACTTTACATTAAGGCCGATGGCTCTACTCTTTTGATTATGCACTATCTTGATATGCCTAATCACACAGGAGATCGATCATGAATATTCTACTAGCGGATGACCATGTTTTATTCCGTGATGCCCTTATACAGTTTATGATCAGCATTCATCCCGACTGGAGTATTGATAGTGTCTGTGACCTTCATGCTGTGATTGAAAAACTCCAAAACAAACCTTTCGACCTTGTTTTACTTGATTTACGAATGCCGGGCATGAACCGTCTAAAAGGTCTGGAAAAATTAGTTAAAGAATACCCTGATCAAAAAATCGCAATCATCACAGGTGTGGCCGAAGAACACCATATCAGGGAAGCCATTCAAATCGGCGTATGTGGATACCTGCCTAAAACACTGAGTGGTAAGGCTTTGGTAAAAGCTATCAATACGATTATAACGACTGATAAAGCTTTTGTTCCATCCGACCTCTTATCCAACACGATCATGCCGTCTTACCATGATGACTTTAATACTCACCCCGATCAAAATCATCACTTACCAACAGATGAGGCTGATCCGTTTATGGCGAATTTATCAAAATTAACAGATCGGGAACAAGAGGTATTAACACTTTTGGCGAAGGGGTTATCGAATAAAGAAATTGCGCGTGATTTGAATGTCCAAACGCCAACAGTCAAATTGCATGTTAGCAATGTTTGTAAAAAACTATGCGTGAATAACAGGACACAAGCCGCCATTATGGCACACCAATACGGTATAGTTCCTAAACTGGAATTGCCTGCTGAATAAGCTTAACCTACCGCCTGCATTCCGTTATAATTTCTTTATGGACAACAAGTTCTTTGATCCTTCACGCGCTGAAGATGATTTCAAAATCACCATTGATTACAATTGCCAATGGTTTCATGATGGCGCACCCATGCAACGCGATCGCCTAAAAAAATTATTTTCAACAGCTTTGCATTATGATGCGAAAAAGGATGAATATTGGTTGGTAACGCCGCACGAGCAAGGCCGCATAATAGTAGAAGATACTCCCTTTATCATCACGGATTTCAAATGGGATGGACATGTTTTAGATTTAAAAAGCAACCTTGATCACGTGACATCTCCCAACGCCGACAACCCTATATACCTCAAAAATAATCTTCCCTATTGTACCGTTGCCAATCATATTCCGGCACGATTAAATCGTGCCGTGCGCGAAAAATTGATTGATATCGCCCTTTCACAAAATGGGTATAATGATGATGATAAAACCCTCTATCTCGACGCAAACGACCATGCCCATCCTCTTGCCCGTTCATAAAATCAAGCCGCCATTATGGATGCGTGATCCTGACCTCCTATATGTTTTGAATGTCTTGAACAAAGGCGACTTAAACGCCCGCATGGTGGGCGGATGTATACGAAATTATTACATGAGCAAAAATATATATGACATTGATATTGCATGCAAATTGCTACCCGAAAAATCACAAGAAATTTTAGAGAATGCAAGCATAAGGGTTATTGCAACCGGCGTTGAGCACGGCACAATTACCGCCCACATCAACGGTAAAAATTTTGAAGTCACAACGCTACGCAAAGACGTTAACACCGACGGGCGCCACGCCAAAGTTGAATTTTCAGAAAGCTGGGAAGAGGACGCACGAAGGCGCGATTTTACCATTAACGCACTTTATGCCGATAGTGACGGCAGTATTTATGACCCTCTTGGCACAGGACTCAAAGACCTTGAAGATCGCAAAGTGCGCTTTATTGGCAATGCCAAAAACCGCATCCAGGAAGACTATCTTCGAATTCTGCGCTTTTTCCGCTTTTACGCCGAATATCACGAGGGTGACCCCGACCCCGAGGCACTCGACGCCTGCAAAGATCTCAAAAACAATATTTGCGCATTATCCGATGAGCGGATTTATGATGAATTGCACAAAATGCTGAAATTATCTACTGCACATCGCGGTATTGAGGCCATGGTGAGAATCCAATTATTCGATCTTCAGAAACAAGATGCCGAACATTTAAAATCACTCATCACACTTCAAAATCAACTGAATTTAGATGATGTTCCAACACGTATATTTATTTTGAATAAACTTAATAAATATATAAAAAATAATAAAATAAATAATTTTTTTAAATTATTAAATGAATTTATTGATGCTTGGGATGGTCATGTTAAAAAAGCCCTCTATCATTTTGATCGCGATGTCGTTGTCCAGGGATTATTAGTTATAAAATCACGTGGCGGTATTGTTGATGACATGATTATTTCCGATGCGATGAATATGCGCCCGCCCGAATTTCCAATCGTCGCCTCCGATATTATGGAGCAGTTCAAAATCAGTGAAGGACCAGAGGTCGGCGAAAAAATGAAAGCCGCCGAACAAATCTGGATTGATAGCGGATTTACTTTACATCGCCAGGATATTTTAGAAAAACTCTAAGGCCATTTCGCAACGGGGGGAAGCGACATTAAAATGGCTTCGGTATTGCCGCCTGTTTGCAATCCAAAGACCGTGCCACGATCGTACACCAAATTAAACTCGGCATACCGCCCGCGTTTGATCAATTGTGCCTCACGGTCGGCCTCGCTCCAAGGCGTGTTCATGTTTTTCCGAACCAACGCGCAATAGGCATCGCGGAATGTTGTACCAACATCTTTTGTGAAGGCAAAATCGGCATCCCAATCGCCACTGTTCAAGTAGTCGTAAAAAATACCGCCCACGCCACGGGCTTCATTTCGATGTTTGATAAAGAAATATTCATCCGCCCATTCTTTGTATCGTTGGTAATAGTCCGGGTCATGGCGATCACAGCATTCTTTAAACGCACCATGAAAAAAGTCCGTATCCTCAGTCACGTCAAAGATGGAATTCAAATCACCGCCGCCACCAAACCATTGTTTGGATGTAATAATCATGCGTGTGTTCATGTGTGCAGGGGGAACATGCGGGTTTTGACAATGAGCAACAAGCGATATGCCTGAGGCCCAAAACTCGCCATCATTATCATTCGCCCCCGGAATTTTTTTGGCGAAATCATCCGAAAAGCGACCGTGGACGGTTGAAATATTTACGCCAACCTTTTCAAAGACACGCCCCTTCATCACCGACATAACACCGCCGCCGCCATGGGTATTATCGTCGGTTGTGCGGTTCCATGGCTTGCGTTCGAATGTGCCCGCAGGGCTATCTGCCATTTCTGTTCCACTTAATTCGCTTTCAATTGATTCGAACTCGGCACAGATTGAGTCACGCAAATCTTGAAACCATTTGGCAGCAATGGCCTTTTTGTCATCCATAGTGAGGCTGGTCTCCGAAGACGGCTTAAGCATTATTGTCCTTTAGCTATTTGGCGAAGCGCTTCGCCAGTAATCATCGCACTTGCGTTTATAACATTCATTGATCGCGCTTGTCCATGCATGGGGATAAAGATTCTGTGATCCGCCCTGTCATGAACATTTTCTGGCACGCCCGCACTTTCACGCCCGGCCAATAGGGTATCCCCATCTTGAAATTCAAAATCGGTGTAGGCCACGGCCCCTTTTGTCGTCATCAAGATAATGCGCCCCATATGGTCGTCACAAAATTTTTCCCATGATGAGAATCGCTGATAATCAACCAGATCGATATAATCCATCCCCGCCCTACGGAATTCTTTTTCCTTCCACGCAAATCCAAAGGGTTCAATCAAATTCAGGCGTATCCCCAAGCACGCACAAAGGCGCATGGCCGCCCCGACATTTTGCGGAATATCGGGCTGATAGAGAGAAAGTGAAATATTATTTCTTTTTTGCACTGTGATATATTTTTTTCTTGCGTCAATATGTCATTTTGTTTTTTACTATTTGATACGTATAACAATAATAACAAAAACAGGTAAAACAATCATGAAATATGCTGGTTTGGCTTTTGGTGCTTTTTTAGCTTGTACTCTTCCAACGCACGCGGAGGACAACACAATTATTCTCAATCTTCAATCTGAACAAACTACTCCTGAAAGAGGGCATATGACTGATGATCGGGGCGATTCAGGTTC
>CAJXOI010000018.1 GCA_913057885.1 uncultured Micavibrio sp. | reverse complement strand
GGGACCTATCATGAAGGTTGGTCAGATTTTAGCCACCATACCAGATGCCCTCCCCCCTGAATATGCCAAGGCTTTTGCAGAGTTACAATCGAATGCACCCCCTATGGGCTGGCCGTTCGTAAGACGCCGGATGAAGGCGGAATTAGGTGCCGAATGGCAATCACATTTTCAGGATTTCCCGCAAAATGCCGCAGCAGCAGCGTCATTGGGGCAGGTGCACAAGGCCGTGACGACCGATGGTCTAACCGTTGCTTGCAAATTACAATATCCTGACATGGCCTCGGCCATCGATGCCGACCTTAACCAGCTAAAACTTCTCCTTAAAATATACAAACAATATGATGATTCCATCATGACCGACGCAATTCAACAGGAGTTGGCAGACAGATTGCGCGAGGAATTGGACTATAAACGCGAGGCCCGCGTGCAGAAATTATACGCTCATCTTTTGCGTGATGAACCTAACGTACACATCCCTGAAGTGATTGATGACCTCTCGACGGATCGCCTTCTCACAACAACATGGGTGGATGGACAAAAGGTTTTGGATTTCAAAGATGCACCTTTGGAAACACGCAACCAAATCGCCCTGAATTTATTTCGGGCATGGTACATCCCGCTTTATAAAACAGGCATCATTCACGGTGACCCGCATCTGGGTAATTATACCGTACGCGATGATTATTCCATAAATTTATTGGATTTCGGATGCATCCGTATCTTCCCACCCGAATTTGTCGGCGCAGTAATCGACCTTTATAATGCACTTAAGACAAATGATGAAGAATTGGCAATAACTGCTTATAAAACATGGGGATTTGGTGAATTATCAAAAGAGATGATCGAGGTTCTAAACATCTGGGCTGGGTTCCTATATGGACCGATTTTGGATGATACTGTACGGACAATCGGCGAAACCAACAATGGTGTTTATGGACGTGAAAAGGCGCGAGAGGTCCACACGAAATTGCGCGAATTACGTCAGGGCGTTCCCGTCCCGCGCGAATTTGTATTTATGGATCGGGCAGCGCTTGGCCTTGGGTCGGTGTTCATTCACCTTCAATCTGAAATCAATTGGCACACATTATTTAATGAAATGATCGAGGGTTTCAGTGTTGCCTCCCTCCGCAAAGCTCAGAACGATATTTTACCCAAATTTGATTTAGAACCGGCGAGTTAGCGCAATTGAGCCAAATGCGGAGGAGTCATCTTGCCCATCAAATTCTTTGGATCTATGGGTCAGGGTATAAGATAACCGCGTGTTGGAATAAATCAAATCAAACCCGATGGATGCATCATAGACAAAATGTTTCGTCTCAACCGATGGAGAATTTTGGAATGAATTTCCGTCCAAAAAAATATTGCGTCCAACCGCATATCCCGTCACACCGCCAAAAAAGCCCCAGCTGAATTTATCATCAAGACGTGGATAATATCCTGTGCCCGGAATGGCGGGACGCACACGCGATGGTAAATCGGCGTATCGTTCCTCATACGGGGCCAGGCGAAACCCTAAACCAACCTGTGCCAATGTATAAACATTCCCAAGCGATGTCCCCATAAAGGGTGAGATCGAAAAATATATTTCCTCATCCCAATCCATTTCAATGGCGTTGGGGTATTCGCGGCTCCAACTCAAAATGATGCCCGGTTCGTTATCGAGTTGACTGTTCCATCCTTGGGGATCGTCGGCATCAGCGACAACGTGATTGTGCACAAAATTTTGGACAATCTTTCCCCCTGCGGCGGGACCGACAACGCCTAATGCAACTTCTAATTGATCATGATGATTGCGCGTATAAGTAGACAACCCGATTGATCCATAAAGCCACCCTGCATAAGGGCGATCCGTCGGATCGGGGATAGAGCGCGTAATATCCTTTGGCGTATAAAGATTTTGCCCCAATGAATATGTCACCGCCGTGGTGTCGTTGATGCGAAACCCGGGATAAAGCTCTCCAATCTCGCGCGCCCATTGAGGAATATCCAACGCGGCATTGTGGTAAGACAGGCGCAGGCCGCTAGTGTAATTTTCATCCGTCCCTGCCCCAAACAAATCGTTTTCAATATTAATCGTGAAAAATTGCCCATCACGACGTTTCGCAGGCTCAGAAATAAGCTGATCTTCCAAAGTGGGCAATGCAGCACCATATTGTGCTTGTGCTTTTTTTGAATCGGCTATGATGACGGCGATCGTCATAACAAAAGGTAAATAAAAAAATGTCTTTTTCTGCATCGCAGTCCGTTTCTCAAACGACCCGCCATCTTTTTATGATCGAACCGGCCGCTTTTTATTTCAATCACTCAACTGCGCCATCGAACCCCTACCAAATCAATGATGACGAAGATGCGCAAGTCGTTCTCAAACGAGCTATAGCGGAATTTCGTTCCTTTGTGAACCTTCTCGTTGAGAACGGTGTTCATGTGACGGTTGCCAAAGGGATCGAGGGGTGCCCCGACCATATATTCCCCAATTGGTTTTCCGTGCATGAGGGACGAAAATTATTTATCTATCCGATGTTAACGGAAAACCGCGCTGCGGAAAAAACACCTGACATTATTGCCACCCTCTCGCGTCATTATGACATCGCGCATGATTGGGGGCATTACGAGGCCGACAATAAGTGCCTTGAGGGTCTTAGCTCTCTTATTCTTGATCGCCCCAATAAACGCGCCTATGGCACTTTCTCTGCACGGACGGATCGCGACCTTGCGCAAAAATGGTGCGACCTGATGGGGTATGAGCCGTTTTTATTCGAAACCGCCTCACACACGGGCGACCCGATTTATCATTCCGATGTGATGATGCATTTGGGAACGGAATTTGTTGGAATTTGCGCCGATTCTATCCTGCCTGAATATCGCAGAAAGGTAATGGATTCCCTCAGTGCGGCACGCGATGTGATTGAACTATCAATGGATCAGGTGCGCGCCTTTGCGGGTAATGCCCTTGAGGTCAAAGGCGAAGATGACAAACCCATGATCGTCATGTCACAATCCGGTTATGACTCATTAACCGATGCACAACGGGATCATTATTTAAAATATGTTGATCGGTTTATTACCCCTGCCCTGCCCACCATTCAACATTATGGCGGCGGCGCGGCGCGGTGCATGTTGCAGGAATTGTTTTAGGCCCTAACCCTTACGCATTGTCAAAAGAACGGTGTTCCCACCGTAATTGATGGACCCCGTCATTTGCACCTTGTCACCCTTGCGTTTGACATTCAGCGTTGTTTCATAGGTAACGGCCTCGCTTGTCGGTGTGCCATCCGGACGGGTGAGAAGAAAATCAGCATCAGCATTGGACGGGTCGGCCACGGATGTCATTTTTACTTGTGTCTTCTCATCATCAATCCATTCAAAGGTTGAATTCCAAACACATCCAGCAGCATCAACCCGGTGCGTTTTACCGTCAATAATTTCAGTTTGGCCGTCACTCTTTTTTTGTAACGGTCCATCATAATCAGTCACGCTGTTCACACTGTAAACGCCATCAAGGTCGGTTGCTAAAGTCATTTTAAAATGTTACGCCGCTTTTTGTGGTTTGTCATCCAATAATCCCTCACGCCGCAATAATGCATCCGGATCGGCATCACGCCCACGAAAATTCCGATACAATTCCAATGGTGGGCGTGAACCACCCTTTGCCAAAATTTCGGACCTGAAACGCATGCCCGTTGCAACGTCATAAAGGCCGGATTCCATAAATGCCTCAAACGCATCGGCATCCAGAACCTGCGCCCAAAGATAAGAATAATATCCGGCACTATAGGCACCGGCAAAAATATGCCCGAATGATGTGGATGTACATCCCCCTTCATAAGGGAGGAGGACATAGTCCTCAATGGCTTCGCGTTCAAACGACAACACATCATCAATGCCATTGGCACTGTTCAACGTATGCCACGCCAAATCAAGACGGCAGAGTGATATTTGACGAAGCAAAAACCACCCTTTCATAAAATTCCGCGCAGCCTTTAATTTCTCAATCAGATCGGTTGGAATGGCCTCTCCAGTCTCATAATGGCGGGCAAATATATTAAGCGTCTCCGGCTCGGTAAGCCAGTTTTCCATCATTTGCGATGGAAGCTCCACAAAATCCCAATACACACTTGTCCCGCTGATGGCACCATGGTTAATATCCGTCAAAAGGGAATGCAACGCATGGCCAAATTCATGGAACAAGGTTTCGACCTCGTCAAAAGTCAACAAGGATGGTTTATCTTTAGTGGGCTTTGTGAAATTCATGACAATATTCACCAACGGTAATTCTATAACGCCATTGGTATCGGTATCACGGTCACGGATTGATGCTTGCCATGCACCTTGGCGTTTTCCTGGTCTGGGATGAAAATCCGCATACATTAACCCGCGCACTTTGCCGTCGGAATCTTTAACCTCGTATGTTGTGACATCCTCGTGATAGACGGGCACCCCTGTCACAGGCGTACAAGTTACACCAAATAATTTTTCCGCATGATCAAAGGCGCCTTTCAAAACGGCCTCAACAGAAAAATAAGGACGAAGCTGTTCCTCATCAAAATCGTATTCGGCTTGCTTTAGTTTTTCCGACCAATAACCAATATCCCAGGGCTTAAGCTCACCCTCGAAACCATGCTTTGCGGCGAAATCCTGCACCATTTTCAAATCCGCCTCAGCAGCAGGCCGGGCTGATGCCTCAAGCTTGGTCAAAAACGCATCGACATTCTCAAAATTTTCGGCCATGCGGCGCTCCAAAACATAATCGGCATGAGTGTCATAGCCCAACAGCTGCGCCCGCTGGATGCGTAGCGCAACAATTTTTTGGATATTGTCCTGATTATCAAAATCATCCTGATAGGCCCGCGCCGAGAACCCACGCCATAGTTTTTCGCGCAAATCACGATTATCAGCATAGGTCATAAAGGGAATGTAAGACGGAAATTCCAATGTAAAGCACCATGCATTGTCGTGGCCTCTGGCCTCTGCCGTTTCCTTGGCGGCGGTGATGGCGGTGTCTGGCAACCCGTCCAAATCACTTTCATCCGTTATCACCATTTCAAAAGCGTTGGCAGATTGCCGCGCATTATCTGATAATTTGGGTGAGAGTTTAGGCAGCTCCGCATCAATTTCACGGAGCTTTTCCTTATCCGCGTCATTAAGTTTAGCACCGTTGCGGACAAACCCGATCCATGTTTTTTCCAACACCATCATTTCGTCGTTAGTTAAACCCAATTCATCGCGGCGTTGCCACAAATCATCCACCCGCGCAAAAATTTTTGGATCCAACCCGACATCATTGGATAATTCCGATGTCATAGGCCCGATCTCTGGCGCCATGGCCTGCATTGCATCGGTACTTTCGGCACTTAGCAATGTATAAAAAACACCCAACACTTGCTCCAATTCCGTGTCACAATTTTCCAAAGCGGTAATGGTGTTTGCAAATGTCGGCGTTTCATTGGAATTTTTGACCGTTTCAAAGCGCGCGCGGGCAAGAGATATCGCCTCTTTTACATGGGCGATATAATTCCCCTCATCAATTTTTGAAAAATCAGGCGCCTTTAACGGCAAATTATCGTCAGCGTAAATGGAATAATCAATGGTCATATCTGTCCTATCGTCTCTATTACTTTAAAAAAGAAAAGATAGGTGATTTCGTGTATTTTAGAAAGGGTTAAACTAACTTGGCGTATATTTGCGTCTCGCAGAAATCGAAACGTAATTTGTCATGATGGGGAGACCGTCGTCATCAACATTGCCGACCGATTCGATTTCTTGTCCATTCACGATTGAGATATCGTCAAAGTCATTTTCAAAGAGATTACGAAGTTTTTCTTCGTTCCAGAAATACAGTGTTTGGCCACGACGATCGCCAAGCTCTGCCACATCTTCTTTATACTTTGCGACACCTGCGGCTTCGTCAATCCAGTCCATCTGAAGCGGTTTAAAATCATCAAAGCTTCGTGCAGTCACCAGAAGACGCCCCTCTGTTTTCAGGGAACGCGCGGCCAAGGTTGCGAATGCCTCCACAACACCGTTATTCCCTAATAGATGAAGAACACGGTGGCTAAAAAATGCGTCTTGCGATTTTGCACCAATTGATGCGTCTCTGAAGTCTGCGGCGACATATATGACATCTCTTGATCCTATTTTGTCCAGAAGGTCTGATGTTGCAACAGTCAATGCATTTGCCGCGCGGTCAACAGCAGTGACCTTATGCCCGTTTTCTGCGAACCAATTACTGTCACGCCCATAACCGGCACCAATTTCAAGTATGCGCGCACCGTTACCTTGCAAAACACTTCTTGTAAAGTACTTTGCAGGAGAACTGGCCTCATCACCCCAAAGGCGCCCTTCGGAGGCAAAACGACGTTCCCAGACGTCTTTATGAGTTGCTTTTACTGTCATCTGGTTCATGATGCCTTCGCCAATCTCTCAGAAGGGACAATCGTTCCGTGTTTCCAAGCCGCTTCAAATAAAGTTCTGTATCCTTCGGCAAAATCCATTTGTTTGATAATTAAAATTTCAACAGTATCGTTTGAAAAATTCAAAAATGCTAAACGGTCGTGATAGGAATAAAATGATTGTTCATTAAAAACATCTTCGGCAAACCAGCGGTATTGAGAATATTCGCTTGCAGGAAAATGATTATCACCCTCTTTTGTAATAATCCTAACATCCATGACGTCTTTATCCTTGGTCATGCGCTCAGTATGGTTTTTCCATTTTTCTGGCCCCATCCATTTTTCCCAGTTGGAGTGCACCACATTCGACAAAAATACTTTTGTCGGGTTTTCTTTTGTTCCATTCGCTTTTGAAGTGTAATAAACATCATCCAAGAAATCGCTAAAACCATCAGAACCGCTCAGCTTCGTAATGTAATCAGCACGCTTGCGCATGCCTTCATAGCCAATAAATTCAATACCGGCATTTTCAAATGCCTGACGAATTACACGCAACGTGGATTCACGGGCCTGCGTGTTTCCGGCTTCGATATTACCAATCGATGTCGTGGATATACCCGTGCGCTTGGAGAGTTCGGACTGGCTCCAATTTAAAAGGCCTCTGGCGCCACGCATTTGAGCTGTTGTTATTGACAATTTATAACCTCTTTAACTTAACTTTTTTCTTCCCGTCAACTTTATGTAATCTGTTATGCCATAGAACTTCGTAAAAAAGCAAATAAAAAATATGTTTTTATGGCCTTTTTTATGTTGACATTATCTTTTTACTTGTCTAATACCAAACTTATTATTTGGCAAATACAAATTTTTATTGGTGTTCGTCAAAATATTAAGTCAATCAAATATAAGATTGATATTCTCCTTCCCCAAAGGCCCCGATTTGATATATTTCATTTCGGGGCTCTTTTTTATGTCTCATGTCATTACGAATATATAGTATGGTTTTAAGATCTGAACAGTATGATGATGTTTATTTTTCTGCCGACGATGGCCTGGCGGAAACACATCATGTGTTTTTAAACGGCAATAATTTACCCAAGGCATGGGATAGCCGTGATTACTTCACCATTGCCGAAACAGGGTTTGGAACGGGGCTTAATTTCCTATGTGCATGGAAATTATTTGAAGAAACGGCAAAGCCACATCAAAAATTGCATTTTATCTCTGTCGAAAAACATCCTCTCGCAAAGGATGAAATTATAGAGACCCTTATGCCATGGCAAGATGATTTATCGTCTTACATCAAAAGGCTTCTTGAGCTTTACCCCCTTCGCGTGCCGGGTCCGCATCATATCCGTTTGAATGATAATGTGACCTTAACATTATGGATTGGGGATATAAATGATGTGATCCCTCAATGGACCGGACAAGTGGACGCATGGTTTTTGGATGGTTTTACACCTGCTAAAAACCCGGATATGTGGGCAGAGACACTGTTTGAGAATATGGCGCGGTTATCACATTCTAAAACGACATTCGCAACCTTTACGGCAGCCGGAGACGTCCGTAGAGGACTCGAAGCATCCGGTTTTCATGTTCAAAAAGAAACCGGCTTTGGTCGCAAGCGAGAAATGATCAAAGGACATTTTTGTGGGTCGACATCACGGCAACCATCGCCACACATCAAAACAATTGCGATTATTGGCGGGGGGGTGGCAGGGTGCGCCGTGGCCTACATCGCTAATCACGAAGGGATCAAAGTCACTTTATATGAGCAAGGAGACACCTTGGCATGCGGAGCATCTGGAGGAAAATTGGGGATGATTAACCCCAAACTAACGGCAAAACCCACACCGCACAGCGATTATTACACCGCAGCCTATGCCAACGCGTTACGCGTTTTTTCCCAAATTGATGACATAGACTTTCAGATACATGGAAGCCACCATATATGCGTTGATGACGATAAAGACCGTCGCTTTACAGGATATATCGATAATTTAGGATGGCACAGCGACCATATTCAAAGACAGGGCTGTGATCTTTTGTACCCTGATGGCGCAAGCTTGTCTCCGGAAAAACTCTGCCACGCCCTTGCAAGGGAATCGCATGTGATACTTAATACACTAATTGAGTCTTTAGATGATATTGAAGCAGATATTATTGTTATCGCTAATGGTTATGCCGCCAAAGATCTATTGAAAGATGATATACCGATACACTCAGTTCGGGGACAAGTCAGTTGGATCAAACCACAAAAAACCATAGATAAGAACATTTGTTTTGGCGGATATATCACACCGCAAACATCTGATGGCTATCATATCCTTGGGTCAAGTTTTCAGCCATGGGATAAAAACACAGATGTAAGGAACGAAGATCATGAGGGTAATATTAATCGCTATAACCTTGCGACAGACAATGATTTAAGCAATGCCGATGTGATCGGTGGATGGGCCGCGCTGCGTACATCATCAAAGGATCGGTTTCCGATTGTGGGACGCATAAGGGATAACATATACATATCAACAGCACACGGGTCACACGGCATAATTTCAAGCCTTTACGCCGCTGATATAATCACGGCAATCACGACGGGACGGCATGTTCCTGCGACACGGGCTGTGTTGTCAGCTCTTTTTCCAAAACGCTTTGATAAACGTTAAGGGTTCTTTGTGCCATCAGATCAAAGGTAAAATGAGCCTCATAGTCTTTACGTCCATTGGCACCCATAAGCTG
>CAJXOI010000017.1 GCA_913057885.1 uncultured Micavibrio sp. | reverse complement strand
TCCTTTCATAAATAAACAATCATTATATCGATTTTGTTTAACCATGATATGATGCAAATTACAAGAACCATGAAAAGTTTCATTATCCGTTTTATTCCCCTGATCGCATTGCTTTCCCTTATCGGCGCGGCTTATGCCAATGGATGGCATGAATTATTATCGTTTCAAGAGCTTCAGAATAAAAAAGAGAGTTTTCAAGCGCAGGTTAGCAGCGAACCTATTCTTAGCTCAGCAATCTTCATCAGTATTTATGTCGCCTGTGTTGCTTTATCCTTACCGATTGCATCGTTGCTAACACTTTTAAGTGGATTTTTATTTGGCCTTGTGCAGGGAACATTGATAGTGGTAAGCGCAGCAACAATCGGCGCAACAGTCATATTTCTCATCGCCAGAACATCATTGGGGGAAACATTACGCAGCAGCGCGGGGCCGCTTTATAAGCGCATTGAAGGCAATATGCGCGATAATGCCATTGGATATCTTCTCTTTATGCGGCTAGTGCCCTTATTTCCATTTGTTCTGGTGAATATTGTCCCCGCGTTATTTAATGTCCCCTTGCGGATTTTTATGATCACGACCTTTATTGGTATTATGCCTGGGACAGCTGCTTATGTTTATTTTGGCCAACAATTAGGGGATATCGAGAGCCCGTCAGACCTTTTATCCGCAGAAATGCTGTTGGCGTTTGGTATCTTGGGGATGTTCGCACTCATCCCAACGCTTTATAAACAATGGAAAGAACGCTACAAAAAATGACAGGCCAAGATATTTTAAAACCGGATTTGTGCGTTATTGGCGCGGGTGCAGGCGGATTATCTACCGCTGCAGGGGCGGCGCAAATGGGCGCCAATGTCGTTTTAATCGAAGGTGCGGAAATGGGGGGCGATTGCCTGAATGTTGGTTGCGTGCCTTCAAAATCCATTTTGGCTGCAGGGCACGCGGCATTCAATGCCCGTAAAAATGCAACAAAATTTGGTATTGATATTCCTACCGTGAATACCGATATGCAAAAAGTTCACGACCATATTCGCGATGTCATTGCCACAATCGCCCCGCATGATTCCGTTGAACGATTCGAGGGGTTGGGTGTGCACGTCATCAAAGGATATGCTGCGTTTACCTCACCCAAAGAAATCGAGGTCAATGATCAAAAAATTCTGGCCAAAAAATTTGTTATTGCCACGGGGTCTGTTCCCTTTGTCCCGCCAATCAGCGGATTACAAGATGTTCCTTATCTAACCAACGAAACGATATTTAATCTCACAACGCTCCCTGACCACCTGATTATTATCGGTGGTGGGCCGATTGGTTGTGAAATGGCACAGGCCTTTTGTCATTTAGGGACAAAGGTCACATTGATCTCTCTTTCCACGATTATGCAACATGATGATGAAGACATTGTCGATATTGCCCGAAAACGGCTGGTCAATGATGGGATTGATTTATACGAAGAAACCGATATCAAACATGTTGTAAAAAATAGATCAAACATCCAAATTGATATTGAAACCAAAAATAATGCAAAACACACCATAACAGGATCGCACCTGTTGGTCGCGACAGGACGCAAACCCAATATTGACAGGCTTAATCTTAATGCAGCAAATGTTAATTATGATGATTACGGCATCCCCGTTGATGCAGGGATGCGCACAAATAATAAACGTGTTTTCGCCATTGGGGATTGTACAAAAACATATCAATTTACCCATATTGCCGGATATCAGGCAGGCATTGTGTTGCAGCGCGCTCTATTTAAATTACCTATCAAAGCAAATTACGCAGCATTGCCGCATGTCACCTATACCGACCCAGAGGTTGCAACGGTGGGCATGAACGAAACCGCAGCAAAAAGGCAATTGAAGACAGGATCATATCAAGTTTTAACATGGCCCTATAAAGACAATGACCGTGCACAGACCGAGCGATCAACTGAAGGTTTTATCAAGGCCATTGTCAAGCCCAATGGACGTATTTTAGGCATGACCGCCGTTGGTAAAGGCGCGGGGGAGCTTATCCCCCTCTGGTCGTTAGCGATCTCAAAGAAAATGAAAATCAAAGATATCGCACAATTGATTATCCCCTATCCAACCTACAGCGAAGTGAGCAAACGCGTTGCGGGGTCTTATTTCACACAAAAAATATTTTCACCACGCATGAAAAAAATTGTGCGTTTTATACAATTCTTCACCCGATAAAAAAGGAGCTTTAAGCTCCTTTTTTTAAAACATCTAGTCTTTAATTATCGTAATTTACTGACAGGCCAGACATTCGTCATATTTATTATCGTCGGCCGATGGCTGTGGTGCAGCATTTGCAACCTTTGTTTTCATCCAGCTGGAGTTACTTTCCGCGCGCTGGATTGATTTTGAGCGACAGTAGTAAAGCGTTTTCACACCTTTTTTCCATGCTTCCCAGTGAATGGCGTGCAATGTTTTCTTATGCACATTACCGGGGACAAAGATGTTCAGTGATTGTGCCTGACAAATAAACGGTGTGCGGTCCGCTGCATGTTCAATCACCCAACGTTGATCCAATTCAAAGGCGGTTTTAAAAACATCCTTTTCTTCTTGTGTCAAAATATCCAAATCATGGACGGATCCTTCGTTGGTAAAGATGTTTGACCATGCTTCGTCCAACGCATCGCCTTCCAGACCTTTTTCCTGCAACAATTTATTCAAATACTTGTTTTTCACAGGAAACGATCCGGACAATGTTTTGTGCGTATAGGCATTGGCCGCGATTGGTTCAATCCCTGGGGACGCCCCGCCGCAAATGATCGAGATTGACGCGGTTGGGGCAATCGCCATTTTGTTGGAAAATCTTTCCATCACGCCGTAATCGGCGGCGTCAGGGCATGGCCCGCGCTCATGCGCCAATTTAACAGATGCCTCATCAGCCTGTTTCTTAATATGTTGGAACATACGTTTGTTCCATACCTTGGCCATCACTGACTCGAACGGAATCATTTTTGATTGTAGGAATGAGTGGAAACCCATCACACCCAAACCGACAGAACGTTCCCGCATGGCGGAATATTTTGCCTTGGCAAATGTATCCGGCGCACGATTGATGAAATCCTGAAGGACATTATCCAACATGCGCATCACATCCTCGATAAATGTCGGGTGGTCACACCATTCATCGTATTTTTCCAAATTCAATGATGACAAACAGCATACGGCCGTTCTGTCATGACCGTCAGGGTCAATGCCCGTTGGCAATGTGATTTCTGAACACAGGTTCGACATTTTGACGTTCAAACCCGCCATTTTGTGATGTTCGGGAATCATTTTATTCACTGTATCAACATACATCACATAAGGTTCGCCTGTTTCAATTCGGGCCGTTAAAATACGAATCCACAGATCACGTGCCGAGACTTTATCAATAATCGCCCCAGTATGCGGTGATTTAAGCGGCCATTCTTCGTCGTTGGCCACGGCCTCCATAAACGCATCGGGAATCAAAACACCGTGGTGCAGGTTCAATGCCTTACGATTCGGATCTCCACCTGTCGGACGACGAATCTCGACAAATTCTTCAATTTCAGGGTGCGATACATCCATATAAAGAGCTGCAGACCCACGACGCAATGACCCTTGGGAAATAGCCAATGTTTGCGAATCCATGACCTTGATAAACGGGACAACACCAGATGTCTTGCCGTTTTTACCAACTGGCTCACCGATCGAGCGGATATTGGACACATTTGTCCCAATTCCACCACCACGTGCAGCCAACCATAGGTTTTCCTGCCACAAGCTGGCGATTCCTTCCAACGAATCCTGCATTTCGTTCAAGAAGCAAGAAATCGGCATACCGCGATTCGTACCGCCATTGGAAAGGATGGGTGTTGCCGGCATAAACCAAAGGTTTGAGATATAGTCATACAGACGTTGTGCATGCGCATCATCATCACCATAGGTCATGGCGACACGGGCAAATAGTCCCTGAAAATTTTCTTCCGCCAGTAAATAGCGGTCTTCCAATGTAGCCTTCCCGAATGTCGTCAGGTTATCATCACGGCTAGTGTCCGTTTGGACGCGAGGGCCTCTTTCCATTTGTGCAACGTCAAACATGCTTTTTCCTTTCCCTAACAAAGCGAAATGACTTTAAATACTATATATTCTGTGGGGCGGGACATTTAAAGTGCGAAAACACAATCCCTAGTGCCTCAATACATATAATGGTACTATATCTTGTGTTAACGTCCAGAGGACAATAATCCTAAATTGCGATTTTTCACGTTATGCACAGGCTAAATGCCGCAATTCCGCCACAATCGGATTTAAAAAAAATTTTATCCCCAGTGGTATAGGGGAGATGAATAATGCTTCTTTACACCACGCCATATTCGCCCAGGTCATTGCAAGAGGAAAATATTGATAAACAGATTAAAAAAAATATCCCTGAACGAATCAGAGCGATTTTTTTATAGGGTAATGAAAAGGAGTTTGTCATCTTGGGAGGGATGCCCGCATCTTTTTGGTATGTCAGTGGGGAAGAACATTATCAGAGTACGAACACCCCACCCAAAATGACGTTATATTTTTATGCCGCTCGTTTTAACAGTGTTTCCTCTTCTTTGTTATGATCATCCTGATCATTATGGCCGCGGATATTATGAGACAGGCGTGCGCGCTCCTCATCTAAATAACGAATCGTCGCCATCAGTTCTTCATAAGACATGGTTTTGACATCTTGGTCGAAAACTCTCTCTTCAGTCATATCTGGTGCGTGTTGCATCGTCTGTTCTTCCGTATTTATTTCGTTAAATAAGGTTATAACTTTTTACGTAATACATTGTCAACAAAAAATTTACAAAAAATAAAAATATGTTGACTTTTTCTATCAGAATAGTTAAGAAAGTCTTAAGAATAAATAATGGTTTTTAATAAAAACAAAGACTTAGATTGAAAATGCTTACAGACGGAAAACAAATTGCGGCGGCACGCCAATTACTGGGATGGTCCCAAGCCGACCTTGCCGAGCGTGCCGGCGTGTCTAAACCCTCCGTCATCCGCATTGAAAAAGATTTGATGGGTGTTAAAGATGAGATACGTAAAGCACTTGTCAAATCCATGAATGCTGAGAACATAGAATTCATTCAAGGTGGAGCGCGTCAAATCAATAAAGTTATCGATATTTACGAAGGTGAAGATTGCTATGTGCGCCTTATGGATGATGCATACATAGAACTTGCGGAAACCAAAGGGGAAATTTTATTCAGTGCATCAGACGAGCGCCGATCACCTAAAATCATCATTGATAAATTTAATGCTATGCGTGCAGCAGGCATAACAATGCGTTCTCTCATTAAGGATGGTGATACACATATCATGGGTCCGCTTGCAGAATACAGATGGATGAACGATGCGCTTTTTGTGGATGGGGATGTAAAAGCCATTTTTTCCGATAAGACAGCTTATTTGATGTCATGGAGGGGCGTTCCACGCGTCGTTATCATCAAAGACCAAAATATCGCCGAAGAAAATAAACGCATTTTTGAGTTTATTTGGTCAATCTCTAAAACTCCAACACATTCAACTGCGGAGGAAAAATACAAATGGTAAAAGTGAAGCCAAAAAATGTTTTCGCATTTCGTCACATTAAAACATGTTGTCTCGGTGTTAGCTTACATAGCACAAACCACTCTGGTGAAAAGCTCAGCGCCGTTATTGAATATATTAATCAAAATTTCAATAATCTTCTTATTGATCTCTCAGATACACTTTACTCGCACCATTACATGTCATTAGGCCTTAGTCGTACTGAAGCTTTTTTTAAAGCGCAGTTAGAGGGCGATAGATGGATCGAAGAAAATCAAGCTATTTTAGACAAAATAAACATACCTTATAAAATTGTAAGGTGGGAAAATTGGCTTAAGCATGAAGATTTTCAGTCTTTATATGATAATTTTTATGATCTTTTTGTCACAAACGACGTCTTTCATGAAGCCGTTATGGTAGATATTAGGAATTATTATAAACGTCGATATAATAAAGATGTTGATGGTATGCACCATAGATTTTTAAAATCCAGCGTAGCCTACTTAATTGAGGAAATTGCATGCCATACTCTTTTGGCGCGTGAATATACAGATATTGTAAATGTCTATCCCGGAAAACAGCTAGAATGTTTTCGTGTTGTCCGTGAGGGTAAGGTGAAAGATGCGCCAAGCGGCTTAGAAAATTTTGGCCATATCCGCCTCTGCCTATATGAGACAGACATCACACCTTTAGCCGCGTAATTTACTCTTTCTTTATTCTGATGCTGTATTATCATAAAGGGCATGAATATTGATTTATTGGTCAGCAAAGATCAGGACGTGGGTATCGTCAGCACGGGAAAGTTTGAATCGCGTGTCACGGCCGCCCTTTTTGACCATGAAACAGGGTTGATTTCATTGGAATTTGGTGAAACCATGGATTCCATGCCCCTCAACATCCCCGTTAGCGAAGAATTGACGAGCTTCCTCAATAACCGGTCGCACCTCTATGTGATTGGCACAGACCGCAAACATATTCACGAAGCGTACCGCATTCCACTGATGCACCTGAACATGGCCAATGCACCTGATGTAGGAGAATGGGCATGAGTGATATTCAACAGGCAGAGCATTGGTTAAAGTCCGTTGTCTCAGGACAACCATTGCACCGCGATGATTTGGGCGTTGAGAACGATAGCTCAGGCACATTGCGTGGCGTGTCCCCCGCGGTATTACAATTGGCACCACAATTAAAACAGGAATTGGCGGTTCAATTATCCAATGCGCCAAAATACGAAGGGCCGGCCATGTCCGTCCCGGGCATGAGCCCTAGCGGTAACAGCGTCCGCAGCCCGAGTTTGAATAACCGCACACCCAAACCGCCCACGGATGACACTGGAAAAGGTGACTAATTACGCTATATAATAGCGTGAAAATGAAAGGATTAATTATGCCGACATATATGAAGAAAAATCATACCAAACAGGTGATAGAAGAGTTACAACACATTTTGGGCGACACCTTTACGCTTTATTTCAAAACCCATGCCTATCACTGGAATGTGGAGGGGCCGCATTTCGATGCATTGCATAAAATGTTCGAAGAGCAATATACAGAAATGTGGGAAGCCATGGACGATATTGCCGAGCGGATTCGCGCCCTTGGTGAATATGCGCCCAGCACTGTGACGGAAATCATGAAACCGTCCGACCTCAAATTGTCATCAAAAAAAATGAAGGCGATGGATATGGTGAAGGATTTGGCAAAAGATCACGAAACATTGTCAAAACACCTTGCCAACGCAATTGAAAAAGCAATGGAAGTCGGCGACGAAGCGACGGCCGATATGTTGATTGAACGTCAGTCCGTGCATGACAAAACTGCATGGATGTTGAACGCCACTGCGTCTTAGACAATTTTAATCGAATAATTTGACTAATCGTGCGGCGGTCTCGCTTGCCGATGGTAATGTCTTTGGGTCTTCCCCGGGAAAGGCTGAGGCACGCATACGTGTTGCCGTGCCTCCGGGGTCGAAAATGGAAACTTTTATCTTTCCCTCCGTCTCTTGCGCATATCCTTCAACCATATTTTCAAGGGCGGCCTTTGATGCGGCATATGCACCCCAAAATGCACGCGGGTTTTTTGCCACGCTGGATGTGACAAAAATCGCATGAGCATCCACAGATTGGGTCAGCAAAGGATGCAAGGTCCTAATTAAATGTAAATTGGCGATGACATTGACCTGAAAAACCTGATTCCATTGCGCGGGGTCGGCTTGATGCAATGGACTGAGTGTCCCTAGCAACCCCGCATTGGCGACAAAATTATTCACCCTTCCAAATTTCTCAAATAATAACGGCCCTAGCGATTCCAGCGCTTTACCATCATTTAAATCTTGCGGAATAAGTGTAATATTCTCATCGCCAACCGCATCGGCCAATTCCTCAAGAGCGCCGACCGTTCGTGCCAATGCCACAATATGATGTCCCTTGGCGGCCAATTGTACACATACCTCGCGCCCAATCCCGCGCGATGCACCCGTGACCAATGTAATCGGTTTATTCATTGAGGGGCTGTCCTTGCCTTTGAATAAGGTCTTTAATCCGATCTTGATTCTGGATGAGCATATCAATCGCTTGGCCTTCAACAGATCTTTGTTGTCCAACTGCGTCCGTCTCTTCGGCTGCTCCCTCATCAGTTCCGATATTGGGATTCATGGGTTGATCATCATTTTCACCTGTGAGGTCACGCAACGGGTCTGCTTCTTCTTCGGTTTCTTCTGCTTGTTTTTCAAAATTGCGCTCCCACGATTTTGGAATAAAGCCCAAGATGAAATCCGATGTGATGGCAACATAATTAAAACTGTGCGAGTTTGAAAACCATTCTTCCTTTTGTTTTTCATCCATTAAAATATGAAAGGGAAGATAAAGAAGCCCGATCAGCAAAAGCGCACGCGCAACACCGAAAATCACACCCAATGACCGGTCCACGGGGCCAAGACCCAACGCATGGACAGATTTGGCAATGTAATGTGATAAAATCGATAAAACGATCAATGTAATGATAAACAATCCTGCATAGGCCAAAACCAAAGCCGCAATATCATAAGGCACAACACCCCATAATTGATCCTCTGTATCCGCGGGACGTCCGTCCAAAAACCATTTTTCAATCCCAGGGGCAAGTTCAGGCCCCGCGACCAAAGACGTCATGGCCGCGCCTGCCAAACCCATAATGGTCAATATTTCACGGACAAATCCCCGCAAAAATGCGACAACGGATGAAATCAATAAAATTGCGATGACAACGACATCTAGAATCAATGCAAAATCCATGGCATCCAGTTTGAAAAAACCGTATAGTAAAATCAAGAAAAATAAGGGATTGAAGGAAAGTTTATGGCCAAAGCCGCAAAAGCACAATTTATCTGCCAAGCCTGTGGCGCTGTGTCCCCTCGGTGGCAAGGCCGATGCGAGGCCTGCGGCGAATGGAACACAATTGTCGAAGAACGGCAAGAGGCCGCACCAAAGGGATTGGGCACATCAAAATCAGGCAATGTTATTGCCTTTGAGGATTTAAAAACCGAAAGTCCAGACCTACCCCGTGCTGTATCCGGCATTAATGAATTTGATCGCGTTACGGGTGGAGGATTGGTGCCTGGTTCAGCCACATTGATTGGCGGCGACCCAGGTATTGGGAAATCAACCATCCTGTTGCAATTGGTCTGTACGCTTTCAAATAAAAACGTACGGTGTGCGTACATATCAGGCGAGGAAGCGGTCGACCAAGTGCGACTCCGTGCTAAACGCTTGGGTTTGCAATACTCCCCGGTTGATCTTGCCAGCGCGACAAACGTACGTGACATTGTAAAATCCATGACCGATACAAAAGGGCAAAAAGCCTATGACATCATGGTGATTGATTCCATTCAAACCATGTATGTTGATACTGTTGATAGCGCA
>CAJXOI010000016.1 GCA_913057885.1 uncultured Micavibrio sp. | reverse complement strand
TTGTCAGCCTTTTTATAGGATTTCGCCGCGTCGAAACCATCCATCGCTAATGTCACTGATTGTTTTTCTTTTGTCCCCTTGGGGGCGTCGGGGTTGAGGCGGTAAAACCCGCCGTGACCTTTACGACCCTTATAACCCGCATCAATCATTTCATTGATAAACGCCACCTCTTGGTAAATTTTGGCGTACGCATCATCTTTTGGAAGAGTGGACAGCAAAGATTTTGACAAATACGGAATCAAATCAACCCCGACCAAATCGATCAATCCAAAAACACCCGTCTTTGGTACACCAATGGGTTTGGACAGAACGGCATCCGCAACTTCAACCGGGACATTTTTATCCAAGGCAACATTCAATGCCTTTTGCATCCAGAATGTCAAAATGCGGTTCACAATGAACCCCGGGCTGTCCGCGCAATGCACAACGCCCTTACCCAATTTGACATCACAAAACGCAGCAATTTCATCAACCGCCTTTTGATCCGTTGCATCCCCTTGTATGATTTCCAAAAGACGCATATAGCGGACAGGATTAAAGAAATGCGTAATCATGAAGTTTTTCAGCATGTCTTTGTCCATACCTTCGGTCAGCTTGGACAGCAGAATGGTCGATGTATTGGATGATACGATGGATCCTTTTTTGCGGTGTTTGGCAATTTTTTTGTAGGTTTCGTGTTTAACCGAAAGGTCTTCCAGAACAACTTCGACGATCCAGTCGCACTCCTTGAGCTTATCAAGGTCGTCTTCCAGATTCCCGCATTCAATCAATTTGGCATTGCGTTTCACCATTAACGGGGCCGGATCGGCCTTTAGCATTTTTTGCACCGCACCCTCGGCAATGACATTGCGGTTTTCTGCACCGTCAGGAACAATATCAAGCAATAGAACAGGTATGCCTGCATTTGTTATTTGTGCGGCAATGCCGCTTCCCATGACACCTGCACCAATGACGGCAACTTTTTGAATATCCATTTTTTCCCACCTTTGTATTTTGATATAGAAATCTTACATGATTTTTCGATTTATTCTTTAATTTTTATTTTAGGAAATATGGGTTAAGATAATATTTATGGCTGTCGATTATGAAACCGAAATGGACTATCACTGGCGGAATACCATGAAACCGGTGCGGTTTTTTATGGTTGATGCCCGCGCGGCAGCCTTTTTGATGGTTTTTATCCTACATATGCGGTTTTGGACATTTGGTTTATTTATCGCCGTGATGATGTTTTTCTGGTTCCTGGAAAAAAAGGGGCTCGTTTTTGATGCGGCAATCCGAGGGTTTCGATCATGGATATTAGGTCGAAAGCGCCCTGCGTGGCTGTGGATACGCAAAAGAAAATTCCATGATTACGGCTAACCTCCAAAACATTAAAGACAACATAAAACAGTATGATGCGGAATTGATCGCTGTATCAAAAAAGCAACCCGATGAACGGATTGACGAAGTGCTAGCCTGTGGCCATCGTGTTTTTGGTGAAAATCGCGTTCAAGAGGCTGAGGCCAGATGGGATCAACGCCGCAATCAATACCCTGACCTCAAACTCCATTTAATTGGGCCGCTGCAAACTAATAAGGTTAAAGCGGCCTGCGTCTTATTTGATGTAATTCAAACACTTGATCGCGAAAAACTGGCTCGTGAAATTATCAAACACGCCCCTGATATGCCCTGTTTTATCCAGGTGAATACCGGTGATGAAGACCAAAAGACCGGTATATCGATCAATGAATTACAAGATTTTCATAACTTTTGTCGTGATTTAAAAATGAACATTTTGGGTTTGATGTGCATACCCCCTATTGATGAACCTGCGGGATTGCATTTCGGATTATTGGCGCAAAATGCAAAACAATTGGGCCTAAAGCATCTGTCGATGGGGATGTCGAATGATTATTCCCTTGCGCTTGAATACGGCGCAACGCATATTAGGGTAGGATCAAAGATTTTTGGAGAGCGTATTTCATAACCATGACAAAAATATATGATATTGCCGTCATTGGCGGTGGGCTTGCGGGTTTGACGCAATCTATCTTGTTGGCGCAACAGGGCTGGACGGTTATATGCATTGACCGTGATGACCCCAAAAACCAAATCAATTCAGATATTCGCACAACCGCCATTTCATGGGGATCAAGAAACTTGCTCAAAAACGCAGGGGTCTGGGCAGATATGGAAGAACTCGCGGAATGCATCCGCGATATTTTAATATTGGACGAAGATTCCCCTGTCGAATTGGAATTTAACGCCACGGATATTGATGCGGAAGGGTTTGGGTGGATTGTTGATAACCGTGATTTACGACAGGTTTTAATGAGTCATGTTGCAAAAAACAAAAATATCACGCACCTAACGGGACAATCGGTCACCGATTTTAAAACGCAGCAAAATTCCGTCGAAGTGACCTTACAAAATGATGAAACGATTACGGTGCAGCTTGTGATTGGTGCCGATGGCCGCAACAGCTTTACCCGCAAATGGATGGGCATTCAGACATTCAAAAAGGATTATAAGCAATCGGCGATTGTATGCCTGATCAATCATACAAAACCCCATAATGGTATGGCGTTGGAACATTTCCGCACCCAAGGACCATTTGCCGTTTTACCCTTTACGGATAATCGCAGCGCCGTTGTATGGACGATACCCGGCGCAGAAGCCAATCAATGGACAAAATGTAGCGATGATGTCTTTAACGCAGCATTACAAACACGGTGCGGTGATTTATACGGCGATGTGAGCGTGCAGGGCAGTAGAGCAGCATGGCCACTAAATTTGGTTAAGGCACACAAATATATCGGCGATCGCATGGTTTTGGTTGCCGAGGCCGCACATGGTATGCACCCGATTGCGGGGCAAGGATTAAATATGTCCCTACGCGATATCGCTGCGTTAACGGAAACATTAAACGGGGCATCTGACCCTGGCGATGCAGCATTATTAAAACAATATCAATCAATGCGACGTATGGATAATGTTGGTATGGTTGCCGCCACGGATATATTGAATGAATTATTTGGATTTAATTTTTTCGGTGTGAGGGCGGCACGGCGGTTTGGCCTTCATGCCATATCAAAGATTCCCTATGCCAAGAAATTTTTCATGAAACAAGCCATGGGCGCAGTGGGACATTTGCCTAACCTCATCAAAAAAGCAGGTTAACCATACCTTTTAGCACGCATTTCTTTTTTACGTGGTGCTTTTTTACGCTCTGGCACTGATGGCACTTCTTTTTGGCCTTTATCCCTCATATTGTCATTGGCGGTTTGGCCTGTATTTTTATTGGCCGCCAATGCAAATTGAACAATTCCTGTAACAGGATCGGCCTCTCGCGGGCTGATTTGAACAATCTGCCCTGCCCTGTAATTCGATGTATCTATGTCAGGAATATAGGCATGAATGGCATGTGTTAATCCGCGAACTTCAAGCTCTTTCGCATCGGCGTCAACATTATGAACGCGGGCATTAAACACTGCACTCATATTTTTGGACACCCATTGGGCAACGGTTCTGTCTTTGGCGCGCCGCTCCGCCTGTTCTGCGCGGCGTTCCGTCATATTGATGTGCTTTGCCACATCCTTCAGGTTATCCGTTGTGAAAAATTCTGGTTGTTCGCGGTCTTTGTCGGTAATTAAACAATGCACCACAAGGTCGCTAAACCGCCTGATGGGGGATGTAAAATGCGTGTATCCGTCTTTTAACGCCAAACCATAATGCGGTAATTTTCCAACGGCATATCGAGCGCGGTCTTGCATACGAATAAGCATTTGACGGATTTTTTCACCATGCTTTTTAATGCCGTGCGATTGACGCGTCATATCGCGGATACGGTCAGGCAAATCCAAATCCATATTCGGCACAATGCCCATTTTTTCCAAATCAGCGATAAAGCGATTATATTGTTTTTCATGCGGATCGCCATGCGCACGGGATAAAACTGCCTTGTCCTTCTGTTCCATGGCTTGAACGGCGACACGGTTATTGGCAATCATCAACATGGCAATAATTTGATGGGATAATGTATTGCGCTCCTCACTGATCTGAAGGCCGGCTTTTTGGGAATAATCGATCCGTTGTTCAGAGACATTGAGATCCAAATGGCCGCGTTTTTCTGCCTCACACATCAAGGCCTTACAAGCTTTTTCTGCCTTTAATATATATTTATTATAAAGCTCGCGAACCTTACCCGTGGCTAAACCGTCAATTGCATCTTGTACCTGATCATAATCCAGCTCGGCACGGGATCGGATAATCGCCTTTTCCGTTTTATAATCTTCAATGGCGCCATCTTTATCAATCGTAATGGTTGTCACAATCGCGGCACGATTTTCACCCGGTTTCAGCGAGCATATTCCGTTTGATAATGTTTCCGGCAACATAGGAATTGTCATGCCCGGCAAATAGACAGATGTTCCGCGTTTTAATGCCTCCTCGAACAATCGTGTGCCCGGGCGGACATAATGGGACACATCGGCAATCGCAACCATAACCGTCCAACCTCCACCTTTTTTACGACGAACGCAAATGGCGTCATCTTTATCTTTGGCGGTTTTCGGGTCAATTGTTAAAAAAGGAATTTTTGTCATGTCGCGACGTCCCGGACATGATGAAGGGACGTGCATATCAATGGTTTCATCCAACACATCCTGGGGAAACTCGATGGGGATATGCGCTTCGAGCGCGGACATCAGACTAAGTGCGTGCGCGTCATCCATGTTGCCGTGCTCAATCAAAACGCGATCAATGCCCGTTTTACAAGCATTGGGGCGTACCGTGACAATGGCACCATTTTCTACATTCAGGTTTGTGACAGCAATCTGCTCAATTTCAGGATCAAGTGGTTTGAAATAACGACCATCGGGCCCTTTTTCAACAACACCAATCAAGAAATCTGTTGAGTCAATATCCGCATCTTTTGGGCGCATAAAGCGTTGCCCATATTGTTGAACCATGCCCGATGCCTGCAATTGTTCAAGTGCGTCTGCAAGGCGTTTCCGATCCTTCGACCCTCTTGAAAAATCAAGGTTCATACGTGCCGCAATATCATGGGGAGTGACTGGCACGCCTGTTTCGAGCGCGCCTAAAAGATCGTTGAGATCAATTTGTTTTTTTCTTTTAGCCATGAAGACTTCCCTGTTTTATGTAATTAATACAACGGGGTGGTTTAAAAGTCAAAACTTTATTTTAATAAGGCACAGGATATTTATTATGTACCGCCTTAATATCTGACAGGCAATCATTAGAAAGAGCAATATCTTTGGCCGCAATATCCGTTTTCAATTGATCCATCGATGTCGCCCCGATAATGGTCGAAGTAATAAAGGATTGTTGATAACAAAAAGCCAGCGCCATTTGGCACACATCCAAACCGTGTTTTTCAGCAACGGCCATATAGTCACGAACCGCTGCCTCCGCGGCCTCTGTCTCGCGCTGATTTTTGCGGTTATCCTTTCCCAATGACCAACGCGCCCCTTCGGGCCGCGCTCCACCCAGATATTTTCCGCTGATCGATCCTGCGGCCAGCGGAGAATAAGGCAAATAAGACACATCCTCGTGTACGCAAACTTCGGCCAAATAAGGTTCGTCATGGCGATACATCAATGAATATTCATTTTGCACCGATGTTACACGCGGCAGGTCATGGGTCGCCGCCAATTCGTTATATTTCATCACACCCCATGGTGTATCGTTGGACAGACCATAAGCACGGATTTTCCCTACCTTCACAGCTGTATCCAAAGCATAGAGAATATCCAGCATCCTCTCTGCTTCTCGGTCAGCATTGATCTGTGAATAATCAATATCGCCGGCATGGTGGCGCCCATGATGTGGATAAGGGTAATTCGGCCAATGGAGTTGGTATAGATCAATATAATCTGTTTGTAATCGTTTGAGACTTCGATCCAATGCCGTTTCTATACGCTTTGGCGAGATAGGATCACCATTATCAATCCATGGAAATCCGCGTCCCGCAACCTTTGATGCCAAAATGATTTGGTCACGCTTCCCCGTTTTGGCAAACCATGTGCCGATATATTGTTCGGTCAAGCCTTGGGTATGTTCCTCGGGCGGGATTGCATAGAGTTCCGCAGTGTCAAAGAAATTCACACCCTGATCAATCGCGTAATCCATTTGCTCATGCGCCTCGTCTTCGGTATTTTGGCATCCCCATGTCATGGTTCCTAAGCAAATATGCGACACAGACATGTCTGTCCGCCCCAACTTTTTATAATGCATGATAATTCCTTAATATTACGTGATTTATTTTTTAATTATATTTAAGGTCCTCGAGCGTGTTAGGCAAGCGCCGCGGCATTGTTTTATCCAAATCTTCATTGGATATAATCAATGGAACAATGCGATTAAAGCTCTCGAACGTAATGCTGGGATATTTTAGGTTTTGCATGGCATTATTTTGCGCGACCCACATTTCATCAAAATTAAGTGGTGGTCTTTCATCCTCATTACCCTCCTTAAATTCGGCCTCGGTAGGATTTTTCAATGTTAGTGTGCGTCTATCAATGGTGATGCGATTTAACTCAACGCGATCTTGTTGAATATTGTAAAAACATTCCATCAATCTCGATTCCCGCATACCGTACGAATTTGTCGCCAAATATCCAATTTGAACAGAGCTTCGCTTTTCATCCGCGGTTAAAATTTTAACATCCGTCGGGTATTGGGCATAGCGTTCCAAAAAAACCTTACAGATCGCATAACGCCATGTCCCCTCGCGCGGTCGTTCAATTCCAAAAGCAATCCAGCCAACAAGCGCGAGAAAAACAACTGTTGCAAGCAGAATAAAAACTTCCTGATTTGTTTTTAAAAAAGCAATAAAGATGGTGTCATCATCGTCGATTTCACCAAATGGACGCATGCTTATTGACGACAGGTTGAACTTCATTATTCAATTTCCTCGCCCATCAATTGACGGCGGCGGTCGGCCTCGAACCGATCTTCACTCATTTGAATCAACTCTTTCACGATTTCTTCAATAATTTCTGATGTCGCGGCCGTATGCATATCGCCATCTTCGGTTTTCATGAAAACGCGGCGTTTGATTTCTGATCGCGCACTTCCCCCTGGATACGATGCCGCCAAAATCTGACGAGCGCGTGAAGCACCAAGCTTTGCATAAAGACGCGAGCGAATAGCAACATCCTCGGACGATGTTGACAACGCCCATAACTCGATTGGGCCAAGAGTGTTAATCAAATGTTGTTCATATCGCCCCTCAGTCGTTCCCAAAACAAATAATGCCGGTGCCCCTGACGAGCGCGGCCCCGTTAAGCGATAACGTATTACATTTCGTGCCGTATTGGACAAACCGAATGTCTGTTGCGTATTATCAACAACGCGGTCGGAAATCGCGCTTCCCAAAACCCACACACCGGTCGCCAAGTCTACCATATCATCATCAAAGTCATCCAACAGTTGAGATGACAAAACAATCTGAACACCGCGTTTCCTTCCCTCACGCACATCACGGATCAATTGCGCGCGGACGGACGTTGAATGACTTGTTCTGTGAAATTCATCGTAACATAGACGCTTTGGTGTTTCGGCGATGTCCTGAAGCCTTTTTTCATGATAGGGGCGGTATTTTTCAGGCATATGATCAATCGCCTCTTGCGATAGCCACCAGCTTCGGACCAAAGCATGCCTTGCCAACATATACATGATCGAAGTTTGACGATCCGCTGTTTGATCCCCCTGTGGCGCGACATCCATCAAATCAAGCGCACAAACACGTGCATCTGTAATTTCAAACTTTGTTACCGATGATAAAATCGGAAATTCACGAATGGCGGATGTAATCATCCTTTCAAACGCGCTGATCACACTTTCGGCCGATGTGCCGATTTGCGCCTGTTCCAACAACGCACGAATCTGTGGGCGGCGAGCCGCGGTAATCGCATCCCCCAATACAGGAACCGCGTGACGCTGTGCCAAATTGGCCAGATAAAATTGATCCAAATCAAAAAATTTATCGACAATGTCCCACCAGTAGGGATCTTCGGGTAGGTGAATATTAAACTTTTTTAGAGCCTCGTCAATTTCAGGATCGAGGCGCGGCAAATAAGGGCGCGGTTCGGCATTTGCCTCGTCATCCAAACGCCATCGATACATCTCGTCAACCACAAGACCCGCCAATTGTTGAATACCGTCATAAGGTTTGTCCGCACCAGGAGGTGTTGAGAGCAAGGTAAGAAGCTCAACAAGATAACTTCGTTCATCCACGAGAGGACGGCGCATGCCCAATTGCGTGTCAAACGGGTTAATCGCATATTCAGGTGTCATCTGAAGTCGATAATGCGCGGCCTCGTATTTACGATCGGCAGGCAGAGATTCTTTGATCAAAGAAATAAGTCCGGACGAAGACGGTCCGATATCGATAATCGCAATATATGGTAATTTCGAGTTACCTGGAGCCAGCACAGTCGCCAAAGAGAGCGTATTCATCAAAACCGACTTACCCGCACCAGGCTGGGCAAAAATCAAATCAAACCATGTCGTCGTGAGATTTGTGCCTGTTTGATAAGGCCACATTTTTCCATCAGGTGTTCTGAGCAATAACGCCCCCTTATCAAATGGCGAGGACGGCCTTTGCCAGGGCAAAAGCTTCATCACCTCATACATCGGGGCAATGGCCGCCGGCGCGGTTGAGGCACATGAGATCCCCATCGCCGAGGACATAATACAATCCAGCGGATCGCCAACCACGTTGGAGGCCTGACAATATCCCCAACTCTCCATAGCCTGCATCAAAACGGAAATCCGGTCTTCCATTAAGTTTCTCTTACCCTCTGGTGCCCATGTCGCGGCAGAAATTCTTAATTTTACAACAGGCTCACTCCGTGAGAGAGCCTGCAACGATTCAATGGATTTTTTGATCGTTTTGTTAATCGGGTTTGTAATCGCCAAAAAGGTCGCGATTAATGCCTTAACTGACATTGACTGCGCCCCGCCTGATTCAATTAAAAACGATATACGGTAAGGGATATTGGCTTCGAATAACCTGTTCAAAAGCATCGGGAAAGGCGATGGATCGGAAGGCGCAAGCGTCATATCAACGCCACCCCATAGCAATGACCCAATTTGAACCATGCGGTCGTTTAAAACACGACCATGCGCCGATGTGATTTGTTGCCTAAGCGGTGGCCATAAAATTTCGGAGTAATCCACCTTGGACTCTGGGACACGCACAGGGATTTTATCGCCAGGCAAAATTGGTCGCCATTTATCATTTGCCAAATCGGGGAAGAGGTTATTCCGAACAGCGGCCATGGCCTCGTGCGTGTTCATCAAATCAGCGCGCATCCCCAATTCATTCATAGCGGATTCAATTCCCATGACATAAGATTTATGTCGCGCGCGAATCGGTTCTAAGGCCGCGTTCGGGTTTTGGGCAGATCCCGCGGCCACCCATTCCTTTTTCTTTTGTTCCTCCGCAGCGCGTTTCAGATCATTTTTTGGCAAAATGTTGGGGCGTGTCCACAAAACGAAATAACACTCCTCGTGAATCATATAATGTGACAAATGACGGGCACGTTCATCCAATACGTCCTCGATCTCAAGTCCGATATTACGCGCCGCGATTTTGGACGGATGGGTTTCACGTTCCGTAAT
This sequence comes from uncultured Micavibrio sp., assembly GCA_913057885.1. Lineage (GTDB taxonomy): Bacteria > Pseudomonadota > Alphaproteobacteria > Micavibrionales > UBA1664 > UBA1664. Next base: position 438 of record CAJXOI010000016.1, on the reverse strand, counting down.
GGTTCTGGATCGTGCAGGGTTACGAGAAAAATAAACCTGAAGCGCATGCCCTGGCCTGTCGAAACGGGCACCCAGTTTTACCGTCGCGGCCTCGATAATATGATTATATTCTTCGGGGCCAATGATTTGCCTGCTGCCGTCAACTTTTAAGAAACTGACCAGCGAACCATCTTCAGCAACGATGGTGATATTATCATCTGCTGTTTCCAGCCGAATGAATGATTCAATCGGTTGTTTCGCAAGTGTAACAAATGGTGCTAAAAATTTTCCAAACGCGTTCATCTATCCAATGATTGTAGAATGGTTAAAAGCCAATGAAAAGGCGTTTTTCATGAAATAAGAAGGTTTAGGCCGCTGCTTTCAATTCAACGTAGCGGTCAACCCATTGATTTGGGTTAAGGGCAGCGAAGGGGCCATCGTTCGAACGCCAATAGGCCA
>CAJXOI010000015.1 GCA_913057885.1 uncultured Micavibrio sp. | reverse complement strand
TCTTTCCAAAGGATGATGGCTCCGTGGGCGAGAGGAACACGGGCGTTGCCTGCGGATCAATCGAACATAAAATGGGTATTCATGGCAATGCCACGGCGGTCATGAATTACGATAATGCCAAAGGATGGTTGGTCGGTGAACCGCATAAGGGGTTGAAGGCGATGTTTACTATGATGAATGCGGCGCGTTTGGGCGTTGCGATGCAAGGTTTGGGCATCGCCGAGGTGGCGTATCAAAATGGCCTCAACTATGCCAAGGATCGCCTGCAAATGCGGTCGCTCTCTGGTGTAAAAGAGCCTGAAAAACCTGCTGATCCTATCATTGTGCACCCCGATGTACGAAAAATGTTGTTAACCGGTAAAGCCTTTACCGAAGGCGGTCGCGCCATGGCCTATTGGGCGGCAATGGCGCTGGATGAATCGCAAAAACAGCCTGACAAGGAAAAAAGACAAGAAGCAGACGATCTGATCGCCCTTTTAACACCAATCCTAAAGGCCTACTTCACGGATATGGGGTCTGTGGTGACCAATCTGGCGGTTCAAATTCATGGCGGTCACGGTTACATTCAGGAATATGGGGTTGAACAATATGTGCGCGATGCGCGTATTGCCGAAATTTATGAGGGAACAAACGGTATTCAGGCGCTTGACTTAGTGGGGCGTAAAATGTCCCAGGGTTATGGGCGTTTATTGCGTCGTTTCTTCCACCCTGTACAGGCGTTTATCGAGGCCGAGGGTGAAAACCCCGACCTTATGCCCTATGTCATGCCATTGGCAAAATCATTCATGAAATTGCAGCAAACAACGGCAACAATCGCCCAAAAAGGGCTGAAAAATCCCGAGGAAGCGGGCGCAGCCTCAACCGATTACTTGCGTCAATTTGCCCTTGTGGCTATGGGGTATATGTGGGCGCAAATGGCCAAGGTTGCTCTGGAAAAGCTGGAGAGCGGTGATGGCGAACAATCCAGTGAATTTTACGAGACAAAATTACAAACGGCGACGTTCTTTTTTACAAAAATGTTGCCCGAGGCAGACTGGAAATTCAAATCCATTATGGCCGGTGCAGAACCTCTGATGGCCATGAAGGCGGAGGCGTTTTAAAAAAAGTTCTTGAAGTGTGATGATTTACGCTTAGATGCCTTTATAGAAGGAGGGCATTATCATGACGCCGCAACCATCACCTTTAAGTTATTATGCAACATCACTGCCGGTACCTGATGCGGAGAATAAGGTATGCCCGCAAAAAAAGGGATGTATAGACCTTCAGGCAGTTTTCAACCGTCAAAAAAAAGTGCAAACCCATATTGAAACCATTATCGGCTTACCGGATGTAAAGAAAAAACTTTACGACTGGAATGATCGGCAGGCTGTTTATTGGATGCGAAAGCGAGCAGGCATAAACTATGCGCGATTTTTACCAGAAATTTTGGTTGTATCAGGCGCTGGTCATCAAATAGACGGCATAAAATCGGTGGCCGAATTCTGTTATCAAGCGGGCCTTATGAATACGAATAAAGTTATGTCCTATAACGTAAACAGCTTTGTCCAATATTATGTGCAAGAGGCGTATAAGGACATGGAAGACGCTTTTCGTAATTACCCGGAACGCATTCTCGATTTTTATGGTTTTGATGAGTTAATCGCCAACCCTAATCCTGCTGTTGCGGATTGGTATGATTGGGTGGATATCATTATGAATAAATTGTTTTCTTTAATTGATGATTATAATTTGAAATGTCCCGTGGTGTTGTCAATGTCGACAAAATCACACACCTATTTGAAGCAGCATTACAAGAGGTTCCAAACTTTCAAAATTGAAAATTTGGTGTGCCATCGGCTGAACGCCAAGGAGATGAATCAGATCACTGTTAATCGATTTAAAGAAAGAGGGTATATACTATCCCCCAAGAGCATAGAGCTTATGCACCATCTCTTTGAAACGGTTTTAAATGACAAAACCTGTCTTAAAATCAAGGAACCGACAATCAGATGGTATGTTATGGAGGCCGTGCTACAGCGTCAGGAACAAAGATTATTAAATATCCATGATAATGTTCATACATGCCGAAAAATTAAATCCATTACTGCGACGGATATTCCCAGAAATGCGGTTATTGCGGGTAAAAATATTCTGTTTTATTAACCTTTTCATGCTATCCTATTGATATAAAAGGGGAAGCCATGTTTGATAGTTTGATTTCGCAATTTCAAGATAAATTAAAATTCGCACCCGATTTCAAAAAAACGGTCAAATTTGTTGTGAAAGATCACGATGATGCAACAGTGATTGTCGATTGTTCCGACCGCCCGGCAACAGTGACCGAAGGGGATGGCGAGGCGGATCTGACCCTGATTGCCGATCTGGATTTATTCAAAGGATTGATGGACGGCACCAAAGACCCGAACATGGCCTTTATGACTCGCAAGTTGAAGATCAAGGGCAATATGGGGTTGGCCATGCGCCTGAACAGTATTCTTGAAGATTAAATATCGGCTTATCGACCGCGCGAGTTTGGCTTTTAGCGTGAATTATGGGATTTTAGAATCATGGAAAAACAAGTTTTTGGCATTAAGTATACAATTTTCAAAAACTTTGTTTATTTGTCGGTTCTCTCAATACTGGTTGGGTGTTCCACGGGATCAGCTTTAATAACTGGTGAAAAACAGGAGCCAATAGACCCCAACGTAGTCGAAGTATACAGAAATCCGCCTCAAGAAAAATTTGAATATATTGGTATCGTTCAGTCTGAATCTGTAGAAATTTTGTCTGAACAAGAAGCCCTTGATCGTGCTTTGGAAGAGCTTAAAAAGCAAGCCGCAAAAATTGGTGCAAATGGTGTAATTCTTATTAGTGCAGGAGAGAGACAAGACAGCTTCACAGGTTATTCACCTTCGTCTTTTGGAGAAAATTATTTTTATTCAGGCACAGATGAATATCAAACTCTTAAGGGAGATGCCATCTCAGTCGAGGTTAAAAATTAACGTATTGAAAATAAGCTATAAAAAGATTTAATTTTTCAAGGTTTTTTATTTCGAATTCGAGTCAATATTGTGACTAAATTTTATTAAAATCGTATCGATTTTTTTTGCCTGTTTGTGGACAACCTTCTATACTAAATATTATACATAATATAAAAAAATGTAATAGAGTAGGGTTATAGGGTAATGTCGCGTTTAACAAGATTTCTGGTCGTGGGCTGTTTTGCCATGGTCTTGATGATATTTCCAACTGAAAAAACTGTGGCTTTGAACGGTATGGATTTGAATTCATATCATTCTTATCCGATGCCCAACGTCAAACCGAGTCAATGTTCTTCATCATCGGAGGTTAAAAATAATGAAGCTTATATTAATAAGAAACAAGCTGCGGCAGCAGCGCTGGGTCTTTACTTTGGCATAAAGCATGCGACGGCACCCCACCTTAAAAAACAAACCATGGTGCCGTATATGTGCTTATAGCAATTATTTGGTTGCCCCCTTACCAAAATATTGCACAACAAACGGAAGTTAGAGAATAACCATAAACTCTTGATTCTATCTTCCGATATTGTAAAGAGCCTCTCATCCCCCTTCGCGCTCCCATGCGGAGGGGGTTTTTCTTTTTAAGTTAGGATGTCGTCCAACTTGTCCCTTCTGGCCCGTCTTTGATGGTCACGCCCATTGCGGCCAATTCATCACGGATGGCGTCTGCTGTTGCAAAATCTTTATTGGTGCGGGCGGCGTTGCGTTTTTCGATGAGGGCCTGAACGGCCATCTCATCTATATCGGGCTTACCGCTATGGCGGGCGGATTGCCATTCATGTGTCGTTTGTTCCAAAAAGCCCAAGACCATGGCACATGTTTTTAATTGCGCGGGGTTGTCTTTGGCCATTTGGTGTAGAACGGATACCGCCTTTGGCGTATTGAAATCATCCATCAAGGCGTCCATGAATGTTGAGTCTGATATCTCTGCGGCCTTGATATCTTTTGTCACATCATACCATTTATTCAATGTTTTCACGGCCTGCGTTAATCCTTCCTCAGTCCAATCAAACGGTTGGCGATAATGAGTGGATAATAGTGCCAGGCGGATTGCCTCACCCGGGATACCTTGGGCAATCAGGTCATGTGCCAGCAGGACATTCCCAATGGATTTCGACATTTTTTCGCCTTCAACCGTGACAAAGCCATTATGCATCCAATAATGGGCAAAATGGTCATGCCCCGTGGCACAACAGGATTGTGCAATTTCATTTTCATGATGCGGGAAGGTCAGGTCTAACCCACCACCATGAATGTCAAACACATCTCCCAAAAATTCCGTGGCCATGACGGAACACTCAATATGCCATCCCGGTCGGCCAACGCCCCATGGGCTGTTCCATCCGGGTTGATCATCTGTTGATGGTTTCCACAACACAAAATCGGCGGGGTCTTTTTTATATGGTGCAACCTCTACCCTGGCACCGGCAATTTGTTCATCGCGGTTGCGCCCCGACAATGCACCATAGGCGGGATAAGACGGGACGTTAAACAACACATGCCCGTCATTTTCATAGGCATGGCCTTTTTTAATCAGGGTTTCAATCATCGCAATCATGCCGTCCACATGGTCGGTGGCGCGGGGTTGGATTGTCGGTTTTTGAACGCCTAATGCTGCCATATCCTGATTATATATTTTGGCGTAATGATCGGTGATGGCAGAGATCGGTTTATTTTCTTTTCTCGCGGCATCGATGATTTTATCGTCAATATCGGTGATATTGGCAACATAGGTTACCTGAGGGTATAGGGCATTAAGAACACGGCGCACCATGTCAAACACAACGGCCTGACGAGCATTACCGATATGGGCATAGCTGTATACCGTTGGCCCACACGCATAGATTTTGATATGGGTTGGGTCGATGGGTTTAAACACCTCTTTTTTGCGGGTGAGGGAGTTGTAAATCTGTAATTCAGCCATAGGCTAATCAATCACAGCACCTGTAATTTTTCCAGTGTTTTTTCAATGGATTCTAAAAATCCATCGGCCTGAAGAAGGCTAATATGGTCAATCCCATCCTCTTTGAGGTTTTTGAGGCCACCAATCAATCGCCGCACCTGATCCATGTCATAATCTTGGTCATCGGCATCCAGATAGGTGTATCGTTTTTGTGGATGCGGCGTTTTATCATAGGCGGATATGGCCTGACGCATTGTATCGCTCACTGGTTTATGTTTGTCACTGTCTTTGGTGCCATCTTCCTTGAGCAAACCTTCCAAAAAAATAATCAGAGATTCAACAGAGATATCCGCCATATCATCATGGGCGGTGCCTTCTTCGTCTTTGTTGCGGTTGCGGTTTTTGTAATAATCGGGATCTTTATGATTGATGTAATCATGCGTGTCTGTGTCTTCGGCTTTACGCGTAATAAAGGATTGGCGAATGCGATCAATCCTATCTAACATCGTTATGGACCTGTATTGTTAAAGAGGTCATCAATTTGCTGATCATCTTTGGGGCTATACCATGGCGCACGATGATACCATAGTAACTGCGCGGTTTCAGGATCATCATTATTCCATAGTCTGAATTCAGCAACTTTTGCAGCCATCAACCAATAGGTTTTATCACCTATCAGAACAGGATCTTTACTATCGGCATAGCTTGGGATCAGGATAAACTCCGCTACGACCTGACGTCTATTTTGTGTAATTCTAAAAAAACGCTCTGCGGAGGGTTTGGACAGGGCAAGGTGTTGAAACCTTGATAATTCTTCCGGAACAATACCCACAGAGTGACCGTAATAATCAAACTCGAAATAGGCGGTTTCATCCAACTCGTCAAAAACCAGCATGTCTTGTAAACTGCTATACTCATCCACGGCCAATCGTGTTTTAACGACAATGGGTGCCGTTTCATTATGCATACTGAAATTATTGGCAATCCTGTTATATTCTGCAAAAATCATTGCTGATTTATCAATTTCTTGGGCGTTATGGACAAAAGGGCTGGCTTTAGCCAATTCGTCAAAATCGGGCTCGCCACCGGCCAATTTGATTTGCGAAAAAATGATTTTTTCAGGATGCGAGCGTCGAAACATGTTGACGTCCGGTAAAAACTCGGCCTCTGGCAATCTCTCAATCTGTGGCGGTGTGACGGGCACTTTGGACGTTGCTAGTGCTATAGGCGATATTGCAAACGACAGGATCGCAGTCAAAAACAGAAAATAAAGTGTGGGAAGTAAAAAATTTTTCATCGAAAATAAATTGTTTTGTATTTTATAGTTTTACCGTAAATTACCCAAATGTCAACGAAAGGGCTACCACCGGGCGATAATGAGAACAGTATATGGGATATGTTTATACAAAACATTAAACCCATCAAAAATGATGATGTGCAGATTGACAAAAAGGCGCCCCCAAAAAAACCACCAAAATCTAAAAAACAATCAACACCGTCACCCTCTTCAACTGTTTCAAACTCAGTGGATAAACAAGCCCCAAAATTGGATGGGCGCTGTAAAACAAAATTAGAAAAAGGAAAAATCCCTGTCGAGGCAGTTTTAGATTTGCATGGCATGACAAAAAACGATGCGTTTGATGCTTTGGCACGGTTCATCACGTCCGGATTTCATTCTCAAAAACGATGTATTCTGGTGATTACTGGAAAGGGAAGCCGGTCTTCGGATGGTGTTGGTGTTTTGAAATCGCAATTGCCGACTTGGATAACGACGCCGCCGCTTGATCACTATGTATTGGATCACGCCCCTGCCGTTCAAAAACATGGCGGTGGTGGCGCATTTTACATTTATTTGCGGCGCCAAAAGTAAAAATTGAGCCTTATTCCTTGAATTCATCCACAGGCAGATACGAAGACGTAATAAATCGCTGGTGTTCTTAAAAAATCATTTGCTATAGTCCAATTATTCATATTTCTAAAAGAGGGTGAATATGAATATGCTCAACACCGGGTAGGAGATTGAGGCAATGAGTGAAAATTTAAAAGCATCGAATAACAATAATGTGAGGCAGCTTGGCTCCTCATCCCAATCGACGGGAGGGCAAAATCAAATTTTGTCCGCGCTTGATACATTGGGGGCAAAGCTTGTCCGATCTGAGGCCGAGCGCGAGACAATGCGTAAGCTTTTGAACGAGGCTTTGGAAGCACAAGACCGCCTTGAAACCCAGATAGAGCGTAGCCAAATTCATATCCAGCGCCGAATCGATCAGATGGAGGATAAAGACGGTGCGGCGCTCTCCGAGGAAGATAAAGCGTTTATCCAAGAGCAAAAGCACAGCATTGAAGCCACAAAGGAATCTCTGGAAGAACAGCTCAAGCGTCAAACGCGTGTAGAAGATAAAATGCGCGATGCGCAACAAACTATTCAAAAATTGCAACGACGTTTAGATGCGGCAGAACAAAAGCGTGCCAAATTGCAACGCCGGGTTGAACGGTTTGAAAATATCGCCGCCGATGCTCAAAATGCGCTGGAAGCCAAGGCGATTGTCCTTTTAACCGATCAATCTGAACAAGTTCGTGAATTACAAAATATTCAGGCCTTGCAAACGCAACAGGCTATGCGCGCTATCGACAATTTGCATAGCGCGAAGGCAGACATCATCGATAATGATGTCGTGGATCAGGCACAGCCATGGCACAAGGTATTGAGAAACCAATTATCACAAAGCGGGTCTGTTTTAGCCGTTTTGGTTGCGTTGGGCCTTGGGTGGACAATGGCCGGCGGTTTGGATAACTCATCACCCCAAACATTTGTTCTGACTGAAAACGGGCAACTGGCAAGGTTAGAATCTCAGGAACAATCTCGTCCTGCTATGGATATGGCCGCGGTTCAGCAGCAGTCTGAGGCCGTTAATGCTTCGGACGCCCAATCCATTCCAGAAACGGCAGCCACCTCAATCGAAGATGAATTAACTATTCTATCAACAGATTGGGTTACGCAGACGGTTTTGGACGAGGCGATTTTAAACGAAGAAAATTCCACGGCATCGCCGTTTGACATGATTGAAACGGTCAGCACCGCCGAAATTACAATGGATAAGGATTTAACATTACCCGAAGACATTCAGACATTGGAAGAACAAGCCTTTTCCCGCATTCCCGAGGCTCAACACGATTTGGCCGCTCTTTATACATCGGGGCAGGCGGGTGTAACCCAAAATTATGAACGGGCATCATTCTGGTTTCGTCTTGCCGCAGAGGGCGGCATTGCCAATGCCGCATACAACCTTGGTGTTCTATTCCAGCAAGGTTTGGGCCAAGAACAGGACCTTCAAAGGGCGTTGGATTGGTATCGTCGGGCCGCGCAACTCGGTCACCCAGAGGCACAATATAATTTGGGAATTGCCTATATTGAAGGTGTCGGCACACGGTATAATCCTGCTTTGGCAGCAGCTTTTTTTCAACAGGCCGCCTTTGCCGGTATTGTTGAGGCCGCATATAACCTTGGCTTGATTTTGGAAAATGGTTTATTAGGTGAAGTTCGCGTTGAGGATGCATTAATATGGTATCGCGGCGCCGCGGAAAACGGTAGTACCGAAGCCCAATTGGCGCTTCAGACTTTGGCCTCGAACCTCAGTATACCTGTTGATCAGGCAGGATATCTTGAAAGTGGCGAGAGCCTCTCTCAATATCTGACGCCGTTAAAATCAATTGAACCGGCGGCAGGCGGTATCGGTGAACCTTTGTTTGAAGATGCGCGCGGTGATATCAGCCTTGGGACACTCATTCCTACAGACGAACAAATTTTGGTAGCGCAAATACAAGAACAATTGCGTAAGAACCGTCTTTATAACGGGCCACAGGATGGAATTGTCGGCGCAGGCACGCTAAAGGCCATCCAAACCTATCAACGACAACACGAATTGCCCGTGGATGGTAAGGCAACGCCTGAACTGTTTACGTATATGCTTAAACAGGGTACGGAATAATCCTTGACACTATATGAATTTATTCCTATAATAGATTTGTAGTATAGGATGATTGTACGTCATTGCTGGGGAATATCACCTCCTCTGTGCTTGAAAATTTTTTGAACCACAGAGACACAGAGGTTTTATTGTCATTCTGAGCCATAGGCGAAGAATCCAAAGATTTAAATGGGATCCTTCGTCATTTCATTCCTCAGGATGACAGTTTAAAAATCACTTTTTAATCTTTCGTCATTGCCTGAATCGCCATGGCGATTCCAAGGCAATCCAGGATGGCTTTAATACTGGTATTCTGGATTACACGGTCAAGCCGTGTAATGACGACAGAAGAAATTACCTCACAACCTCCTTTTCCTCCTTCGCCTCGGTAGTTTTAAAAAAGAATCGTATCGGCCCCGTTTTTCAACGGGGTTTCGACTGTTATGATTTTAAAATTCAGGGAATGATAGGCTTCCTTCATGCTTTCCCCGTTCTGTGCGGGGATCCGGACCCCCGCGCGGAGGCGGGGGTGACGCGATAAGAGAAAAAATGTAGTCATCGTGGTCACATCCTTAAAAATCAATAGCTTAGCGCGTGTAATTGAGACCACGGAGACCACAGTGGCCGCCAACTAAGCCGCCTGCCTGAGGACTTTTGCCGCTGCTCTTGCTTCGTCGGTCAGTGATGCACCGCTGACCATTCTTGCAATTTCATCGATGCGTACGCTTTCGTCTGTGATGGCGGTTACGGATGTGTTGGTCATCCCCGTGGCTTCGTCATCGGCCTTGGCAATAATCCAGTGGTGGTTTGCTTTGGCCGCGACTTGGGGGCTATGCGTGACAACCAACACCTGAGCGCCTTCGCTCATCCTTGCCAAGCGGTTTCCAACCGCGTCAGCCGTGGACCCGCCTATGCCACTATCGACCTCGTCAAACACTAATGTCGGGACGGGCGATGATGTGGACAACACGACCTTGAGCGCCAACATAATGCGCGATAATTCGCCACCTGATGCAACCTTGCCCAATTCCCCCTCGGGCGATCCGGCGTTGGTTTGAATCAAAAAACGCACATCATCCACCCCGTTTTGTGTGGGAGCGGGCAGGGGATCAACCGCCACACGGAATGTAGCCGAGCCTAATTTCAAATCAGGCAATTCCGCCATGACGGCGTCCGAAAGGGATTTCGCAGTATCGATACGG
>CAJXOI010000014.1 GCA_913057885.1 uncultured Micavibrio sp. | reverse complement strand
CTTTAACTGTTCCTCAAGTAAATTGACGTTGTCCGCGTTCACCTTTAGCGCCTGATCCGCAGTCAAGGTTGCCATATACACAAAAACGACATCGACAATTTTATTTTGAACATCACCGAAAAAACGATTTTCAGACGCAGACTTAAAACTCTCCTGTCGAGCGACCGCTGCTGACGTCTGTCCCCCACGATAAAGCGGTTGCTCAACACTTAAAGAAGCCGTTTTCTCCGTCCCACTCTCCCACTCGGATGATAAATCATTATCACGCTGAATATGATTTATTTCGCCCATGGCCATTACGTCCGGTCGATAATCAGCCATCGCCAAGTCAATATCCTCAATCGCTAAGTCAACATTTCGGGCAGAAGAGTTCAGCTCAGGGTTATCCTTAATGGCATAGGCAATGACATTATCCAGAGACAAAACTGCCTCTTCCATCAAAGTGTCCGCTTTGACCGCACCGCTTTTACTGACTCCATAATCCTGGTCAACAGCCAACGTGGACGAGGTCATGGAGGTGATCAATAAAGTTGTACTCAAAAATAATGTGCGTAATGTCATGAAAATAATCAGATCTTTTGGCTTGCGTTTGCATCAATATAACAGATTTAAATCATTTTACATCTGGATTTTTCTGAAATGCCGTGATAAATCATGCATACCGTGGCGCGATGGCAGAGTGGTGATGCAGCGGATTGCAAATCCGTGTACGCCGGTTCGATTCCGGCTCGTGCCTCCATAAAGATAAACAATAGGTTTGACATGAATTTTGAAATTCATTAAAACAACGTTGTTTTAACAGATATTCCTCGATAGCTCAGCGGTAGAGCAGTTGACTGTTAATCAATTGGTCGCAGGTTCGAATCCTGCTCGAGGAGCCATTAACATAATGCTATTTAGGCTTATAAGCTTTTCCCCAAACAACGGACGGATCAGGAAGTTGAATATGTTCTGGGCGTTCACGCTGTCTTTTTGGTAACATTGACGCTAATTCATCTGGTAAATCTGTATTCGGCCTTGGGAATGGTGTTCCAGCTGGTCGAGTAGTATATGATGTATTATCAAAAGTTCGTGGTAATTGCGGGGGCGTGACACCACCGTGAACTTCTATATTTGCCCGAACGGTTGGCAGGAAATTCGGGTCTTTTTCATGATATTTTTTAAAAATCTGTTCTTTGCAACACCGCCAAATATATCCGTTCAAGACATCCAAGCCATTTGGCATTGCTGTTTCTTTTGTAAATTCCTTGGATGGGTCAGGCTCTTTATCTTTTGCCTTTTCATCTTTAGGTCGTCTATCGGCATCTTTTTTAATCCAATAACAACTATCACCATCACGACCCTCGAGTGCGTTTATAATGGCGAGTGCATCGTTTTGCGGTTCATAGAGTTTTTGAGCCGACAGACAGAATAGTGCATGAGACCGTTCTGACGCCAAAAGATCATCTGGTGTTTTTTGGGCATCATTGATTTCCTCAAACATATTTCCTGTGCTACCGTTTACGCGGAATTTCACATGCAGCCGATTACCTTTTTTCCGAATAGCAGGGTATTTAAGTTTACGCATATAATGCTTGCATATATCATCAATCTTTTGTTGATAGCGGAGTAATTCGCTCATTGAATGAGACGCATCGGCGAATTGCTCTTTTAGAGGAAGGTCAGAATTTGGATCACCGAATAATGTCACCGCCCTTTTTAAAAGTTGGCCTGTTCTGTCCGTCATGCTGTCTTCTGCAATAACAGTTAATTCAGTAGATTTTGCAGTCTTTGATTCGTCCGTAATTTGTTTGAGCGTTGGAAATTCGCCTGTTCCGTCTGGCAATATCCCCGTTAGTGTTCCATGTGCAAGACTGGCCGCTTGTAAAAAAGCCATTTGGGCATTTTCTGTCCTACCGTAAAAAGCCATAATGTCATGCAGGGCCTTATCAACGATTTGTTCTGGTGCAACTCCCTCAAAATTTCCCAGTTGATCTGTTAGGCGAAGATGATCCCTTGAATAGTCGTCACCCAAATCACCCGGCGATTTTAATGGGCTACATTCTTCTGCATAGCGGGCGGCCTCTAATGCTTGGGCAACTTTAACGCTAGGCGTTAAAAATTCATCACAAAATTCATAGAGTTGCAAAACATCATCCAATATCAATGTGTTATTTAACACTACATGGCCGTCATCGTTGATTGTTGAATGACGGCATGTTTCCTTAACAGTTTTTGTCGCTTTCTTGATATCTCTAATTAATTGTTCTGGCGTATCGTCAGGAAACTTGTCTTCCAGCACCCATTTTCGTATTTGACCACCACTTATACAACCAGTGTCAAAAACTTCATTTGTATCTTCATCCGTATCGTAGAAAAAGTCCCAATGTTTGCGAACAATATCGTCATTTCCAATTTTCCAGCAAGCAAAAAAATTACCCCAATACTCCGATAACTCACCATCCATTCGATCGTTGTAATCTTTTGGTCGTTTGTATGCATTTTTCGGTTTTTTATATTCAGAGGATGGCGCATGGAATGTTATTTCACCGTCTTTAACAAAGCGATTAACGGCATTTTCAACTTGTTTTTGCAAATCTTTACTACTTACACCGTCATTGGGAACAAAATGTATTGCGTATGATGTGACTTCGGCGATTGTGCTTCCATATAAATCGTAATGAAAGTCATGCTCTACCTCTAAATAAGGCTCTATCGCAACCAAACCTGCAGGCATTATACGCATATCATCGGACATGTTTTTATTATCTGGTTTATTGGCCTGTCTTTCCCGATAATCCAAAGATCGTTTATTATCCCAACTTAATACATCATTGCCGACCTCCGAAGCCAATTCCTGAAAATCTTGTTTGCTTCCATAGATGTTAATCATCATCAAGGCGACCAAACGTGGATCTTCACCCTTTTCTAAAAGATCTGAAAATGTTTTTGGATCAGGTTGATTGGCTACTTGCCATTCTGATAATAGCGGCAGATTGTAATAATATCTGCCCCATCCTCTTTCAATTGGGCGCAAGATATTACCAACAACGATAGATCGTCCGTATTCTGGCTCTTTTTGTAATTCTTTAACAGAGTCTTTAATCGCTGATTTTAATTCATCAATGGTTTCATCGGATACTTTATGCACCCGGTCATAAAAGTCACGATTGCCGTACATTAACGCTAACTCAAGATGAAAAGGATCAGGATTATCAATACCATGCTTGCCTTTTAACGCAGCCAAAACATCCGCACGAAGTTGCGGGTCATTGCTATCATAAAGTTCTTGATAGGCTTTTATATCTTCTTCGGATCTTTCAATGTCGACCATAATAAATTTTACTTTAAAAAATGAATATTATGAATATTGCATGGACATGATAATAGATACAATAAAAAATTTATGGGCTGTAATTTCAATTGAATCCCAAACGCCGATTCGAACCATATTAGGCAACTATAAAACCCTTATGATAATCCGATATTAAAATCACATCTTGATAATAATTCGTTCGTAATGTATCCAAAATGGTGAGCCACTCTCAGCCGATTAGAAGTTTCCATGGGACACTGGTGGGACATTTTTATATAACAAATCCAGCATAATTATAATTATACCATATTCCTCTACATATTGATAGACAATGGTTTGAGGCGATTTATTACGCCTGGATTGTCCCACAGAATACCTGTATATTTGTAACGCATTGATAAATATTGATTATTTCCCATTCATACAAGGGATTATATTTTTGGACTGCTTATTTATCGGCCTAAATCAATGATATGATAAACCAGCGTCTGACATACGAAATGGACATCGTCGAAGTCAAGGAAAAAGTAAAAAAGCAAGATAAAAAGCCGAGTCTTGATATTGAACCAAGAACAAATAAAAGATCAAAAAAGAAGAAAACTCAATATAAGCCCACGATTTGCACAAAACCCAAGAAACTCAAAGAGCTTAAAAGAAATTTAAAGCATGATAATGAATTTCTTGCCAAACAAGATATCAAAATCCATCTCACACAAACACAATTAAGGGATGCTCAGACATATGAATATCAAAAGCCAGGATCAAAGGAATTTCATTGGGCCGAACACCGCCTTGACCTCTCAGAAAGCATATTAAAGAGGGTCTATAACAGTCCTAATTTATCCCAAGGTGGAAGGTTCTATGGCACATGGTGGATCAACATGAAAAGTGGATACAGGAAATACATCACAATCAATGACAATCCTGTTGTATATTTTGATTTTACTGCCCTTCATATCAATATGCTCTACCACATGGAGGGACTAGAAAGCCCGTACAGCGACCCTTATTCAGTTGAAGGAATCCCTGAGAAATATAGACCCGTCCTTAAGATCATTCTCCAACAAGAAATTAACGCTGAAAGCCATTATGAGACTGTTGATAAAGCGGATCTTCCCACAGGCTGGACACACAAACAGATACTGGACAAACTGAAAGAAAAGCACTCCCCTATAAAAGACCATATCAACTCTGGCATTGGGTTGTCACTCCAATGTAAGAATGCTGACATTTGTGCAATTATCCTTGACGAGGCTAGGGACAAGGATATTGTTATCCTCCCCATTCATGACGGATTCTTGGTTGAAACACCGCATGACAGAGATGAGATCATTGAAATGATGAAAAGGGCTTATAGAAAAGTGATGAACACCAACCATGATATTGGGGTTGATTATGATGATTTCTCAAAAGATAAGACATTAAGCCCAGAAGACATCCATCAACATGACAAAGATTCCGAATTAGACAACCGAATTATAAGAAGATTAAATAAAGTCATCAATAATTTTGAATTCTATTCAAAGCCCACCCAAGACATGATATTCAGCTTCTATAAGAAATATAAAGAAATTCCTATTCATATGCTTGATCCAGAACCTATTATGTCCCTACCAAGATGAGGATGTTATGTTCTCCAATACTCAGACTATACTTTTCATATTTATTATTTTTTATTAATTTATGTATTAGAGAGAATTTGTTTATGTTTAATTCAAGTATGCGTAAACACTTATGCCCTCTTAAATAATATTCGCAGTTCAATAACTTGGTTTGCTACCTATAAATAATCAAAGCATCCCTCTGAGCATTTCCCAACTGAGGGGGGTGCCTTGCTCGATATCATTTGCAGCCCTGGTGTTGATAACTTTATCCCAAAGAGAAATATCAATTCCGTTATTTGAACGCAATGCGATCAGGTTGCCCTCTCCAAGGATATCTCCCTTTTTTATTTGCTTTGACGCTATTATCCTGCGTCGTGCATTTGCAAGAGCTTGTTCCTCAAGCTTCATGTTACGAGGCCCTCCACCATAGAGATCCCTGTATTCGCCTAATTTTTCGGTAAATTGTTTGAGGTCACTTTTATCCATTGCATGATAATGGTCATTTCCACTTAAATTTTTATCATAGGTATAATGCTTCTCAATAACCAATGCACCATGCAATGTCGCTATTTCCAGAGCCGGCATAGTTCCGTCATCATTTGGACGCACATGATCAGAATAGCCAATAGGACATTCATCCCCAAAAATACGTATCAAATCTCTCATCAATGACATTTGCGCGTTCTTTTTAGGTGTAGGATAATTTAAAACACAATGCATTAGGGCAACGTCCGTTGCGCCTGCTTGACGCAAAGTATTTATAGCCGTCTCAACCTCGCCTAGCGTTGCAGCCCCTGTCGACATTATTACAGGTTTTTCCGTTTTACCTATAGCTCGTAATAAAGGGATATTTGTGACATCAGCGGAAGCTACTTTAAAGTAGTCCATGAATTTATCCAAAGCCCTTACGGAATCGACATCAAAGGGAGTTGATATAAAATCCACGCCTAGCTCTTTGCAATAATTTGAAAGTTCTTCATACTCCTCAATTCCAAAACTATCATATTTCTTAAAAAGCTCGTGCTGGGATGTGCATGGCTCTGAGCTCAAATCCCAATATGAAGGCGCATGTTTTTCCGAAGCAATTTTATCAGCCTTATAAGTCTGAAATTTAGCTGCATGACCACCGGATTCAGCGATTTCCTTAATCATCTGCTTTGCCTTTTCCATAGAATTTTCATGGTTTACGCCTATTTCAGCGATTATATAAGGCGAAAGAAATTCAAAACTGTTTTTGTCGGCAAATAATTCTTTGAAACTCATGTATATAGCCCTTTGATATTACATTTCTTAATAAAATTAAATAAGACCTTACTACGAATATGGAGTTGCTTCCATGTATAATTTTCTTGTGTTAACTGGCTGTCTTTGAAAAAACCCAAAGCCTCATAATAATATAATTAATCAAGGGTATAAATCCTGACACGAGAATCGTTCCGTACACATAATGTATGTTTAAAATTTCCACAAAGTGAACAATGATTATTCCAGTAAAAAAGCCGACCGTTGTTAGAACAAAAAACTTTGCTGATGCTTTGAAATGGCTTCCCTTATATCGAAAAGTGTACAGGCTTTGAAGCAAATATGATACCGGAACTGAAAAGAAATATGCAGCCACATGATTGAGCATCATGTTGTCTTTAAAATAGTAGTTAAGAATTAGCGACAATAACGCGTATAAAATTGTGGTTGCCGTTCCCGAAACAACAAATCGACCAATTAGCATATATTTTTTAAACAACCGCATAACTGACATATTGTGCGCCGAGTGGTATACGCGTTAGCGCCTTTTCAAATACTCTGAATATTTGTAAATTAAATGGAAAAAAAATGATATACTCTGTCTTAACCCTTAACAAGCCAGTGGATTTCATGCGTCTCGCTAAGTTACGCGCAGAAATAAGAACTGCGTTTTCATCAAGTTCACAATTATTTACCAAATGTCGTGTAACAGGATTATAGGGGTTGTGTTCATAGATAAAAATTTGCCCCCCAGGCCTCACAACACGTTTCATTTCCTTTAGGAAGTCGTCCCACGCCGCCGGCTCGACATGATGCATAACACATGTTGCATGGGCAATATCAAAACTATTATCCTCATAAGGAAAGGATGTGCCCTCATTGATTTTATAAGTAAAATCAGGATTCTGCTCCTTTGCAAAGTCAATAACTGTAGCAGCTGGGTCTATACCATAAATATCTATATCAAAAGTTGCATGATCTTTTAAATAACGGTGAATCAGCCCATGACCACACCCAACATCCAAAAATCTAACAGTCTTTTGCTTAGACGATTGATCAGCTAATTTTCTTTTAATAGTATTCAAAAGGTGGTTTACCTTTATCCGAATGTAGAAATCGTGCGACTGACCAGAAAATGCAATAGCTTCGGTAATTTTTTCTGAATAGGTGTCTTTAAATTGATCAAACTCTTCCATAGCAATAACTACTCATTAAAATTTATAGATTTTGCAACAACTGTAATAGGAATATCCCTTAGCTGTTGGTAAATGCGACTGAGATATTCCCCTATAACACCCAAAAAGAAAGCATTCATTGCAATTCCTGAAAGTTGAATCAACAACATTGTCGCAAGGCCGTCCGGCCAAATATCTCCCCAAATCAAACGACCTAAGAAATAGGAGGCCCCCAGAATGACAGATGCAATACCAGTTAAAACCGCGACCAAAGTCGCCACCCTTAGTGGGGCAACAGAGTGACTTATAATTCCGTCTACAGCGAGACTAATCAGTTTTGATAAAGGGAATTTACTTTTCCCAAATTTGCGTGTTGTACGATGATAGGGAACGCCTATCTGATTTTTAGATAAGCTTGAAACCAACCCACGCACATATGGGGTTGCAACATTCATCGTCCTTAGCTGATTGAGAATATGCTTATCAACTCAACGAAAATCGCCCCCATCAATAATCAGATTATCTTCGGATATGTTGTTCAAAAAGCGGTAAAATATTTTTCTGGCCTTTAGTAGCCATTTTGGTTCAGGACGTTCTTGCCTCAAACCAATAACAACGTCATGACCCTCTTCCCATAAATGAATAAATTTGGGAAAAACTTTTGGGGAATCTTGCAAATCGCAATCGAGTTGAATAGCAGCATCGCCCTTTGTTAGCCGATAAGCGGTCAACAAAGATTTGTTAAATCCAAAATTTCTTGTAAAAGAAACCGCACGAATTCGTTTATCTTTTTCAGCAATAGCCTCAATCTTTGAAAAAGTCTGATCCTCGCTGTGATTGTCGGTAAAAACTATTTCCCAATCATATTTTTCAGACAAATCATTTTCAAAGACATCTTTTACCGCCTCATATGCGCGGCCAACATTTTCCTCTTCATTATACACGGGGATTACGATTGATAATAATTTCTTACTCATAGCTGCCTAACTATATGGGCTTTCACAAAGAATGACCAGTGAAATTATAGCTTGTTTTGTCATGCAACATTTCCTAAACTGCACGCGAATTAATAATACGAGGATATCATGTCACAACCTGCTTTTGGCAACACTACCGACATCGCCGAACGACCCAACCACAATCTAAAACCAGGACCAATTGAATGTTGCCAAATATGCGGCTCAAAAAATCTAGAATTAGTCTTGGACCTTGGGCATCAGCCTTTGTGTGATACATTACTGTATGAAAAAGACCTTCACGAACCTGAAACTTTTTACCCTCTAAGGCAAGTGTGGTGTAAAGATTGCACCCTCAATCAGATTGATTATATTGTCGATGGAGAAGTCGTATATCATCAAGACTATCCATACAAAAGCGGCGTTACAAAAGAGCTGGTGACCTATCAAAACAAGATGGCAGAAGATATTGTCTCTGATCTCGCAATTCCCACTGAAAGCCTTATCGCGGATATTGGGTCAAATGACGGAACTTTGCTTAAGGGTTTCAAAAGTCAGGGAATGAATGTCATTGGTATCGAGCCGACAAACATTGCAGCCATTGCAAATCAGGATGGTATCAATACTTTGCATGCGCCTTTTAATCAGGACATTGCCCATAAGATTGTCGATGGTAATGGTAACGCCAAGGTCGTGACAGCAACAAACGTCTTTGCTCACATGGCAACTTTAGGGGATGTCATGGAAGGGCTAGAAATTCTGGTTGCTGATGATGGCTATTTTTGCTTTGAAAACCATTATCTTGGTGCGATCGCAGAACGCATGCAATATGACACAATTTATCATGAGCATCTGCGTTCTTACTCACTTCATTCGCTGCTTAAGCTTTTTGAATATTATGATTTTACAATTATTGATGCGAAGAAAGTAAGTCGTTATGGCGGAAATATTCGGGTCTATGCCGCAAAAGGAAAAAATCACACACCGAAGGAATCTGTTCAAAACATGCTGGACGAAGAGATTAAGGCAGGAATGACAACCTCCAAATATTATAAGGATTTTCGTGAAAGAAGCATAAAGTTAAAAAATGATTTTGTTTCATTGCTCCTAAAATTAAAGTCAGAGGGATATAGTGTTGTTGGAAACTCCTGCCCCGGACGGTGCAGTACTCTTTTAAACTACGCTGGTGTTGGCCCTGAAATTCTACCATATTTGGCCGAGCAACCCACATCCCTAAAATTAGGGCGCTATCTGCCTGGCAAACATATTCCTATTGTCGATAATGAAATCCTAATTAAAGAACAACCTGACTATGTTGTTTTGTTGGCTTGGCACTATGCGGATTCAATTATTGAGCAATTGCGTGCACGCGGTTTAAAATCAAAATTCATTATGCCCATGCCTGAAGTTCAAATTATTGATTGATTTCAGGTAGGCAACCATGCGCATTGCAATCATAGGCGGAGGACGTTGGGCAAAGACGCATATCTCAGTTTTATCATCCCTTATGGACGGCGCTGATCATATGGATTGGTTCACTGAGCGTAATTTTGAAGAAAACACACAATGGCTTCAGAGTATAAATTATAATCCGACTATAAAAATTCAGAATTATTCGGTTTTATTAAATGCCAGTTATGATGGGTATATAGTGACGACGGATAGCCAAACCCATGCCCATTACTTAAGAAAGCTTATTCCAACTGGCAAAGCCATATTATGCGAAAAACCCCTTTGTTATAGCTTTCAAGAGGGTCAGGAGCTTGCGAAATTAGCGGACAATAATCAATGTCCTGTTGCCATGAATATAGAATTTATTCACGCCAGCTATTTAGATGATTTTAAAAAAGCCATT
>CAJXOI010000013.1 GCA_913057885.1 uncultured Micavibrio sp. | reverse complement strand
AAAATGTTGCTTTTCCTGCATTAGGCAAGCCAAGGAGCCCCACATCCGCAATGAGCTTCAGGCGCAGCCATATTGCCATTTCTTCACCGGGAAAACCAGGAGTGGCCTTGCGCGGGGCTTGATTAGTGGATGATTTATAATGTGTATTTCCTTTACCCCCGTCGCCCCCTTCGAGAAGGGTGAAACGTGTGCCGGCCTCAGTACAATCATAGAGTTCTGTCTCTTTATCTTCGGCTAAAATAACTGTGCCGACGGGAACTTTGATAATGCAATCTTCACCACGCTTGCCGCTTTTGTTACGTCCTTGACCATGTTCACCGGGACGGGCGCGGAAATGTTGTGTATAGCGAAAATCGATCAATGTGTTTGTGTCGTCAACGACCTCGATAATAACATCACCGCCGCGACCGCCGTCACCACCGTCGGGGCCGCCAAATTCAACATATTTTTCACGACGAAAGGACACGGCACCGGGGCCTCCCTTGCCGCTTTCACAATATATTTTTGCTTCGTCTAAGAATTTCATGTTTTGTCTTTATTAAAAAAGGCGCTGTCATAGCGCCTTTTATTTAAGCCTTTTAAACTATCGCTTTAAATTATTTCTTTGCTGAGGTTTCCTCGACAGAAACAAAAGAACGTCCTAGGCGACCTTTTGTAAACTTAACAATGCCGTCGATTGTGGCAAATAATGTGTGGTCTTTACCCATACCGACATTATTTCCGGCCCACACTTTTGTGCCGCGTTGGCGAACCAAAATATTTCCGGCCAATACTTCCTGACCGCCGTAACGTTTCACACCAAGTCTGCGACCCGCTGAGTCGCGACCGTTTCTGGATGAACCACCTGCTTTTTTATGTGCCATGACTTAATCCTTTACTTTAACTATGCTGCTTTAATATCTGTAATTTCAATCACTGTCAAAGGTTGCTTGTGACCCTTTGTACGACGATAATTCTGGCGGCGTTTCTTTTTGAAGATCACAACCTTATCATCACGTGTTTGCTCTACAACTTTGGCGGTTACTTTTGCGCCGCTGACCAATGGTGTGCCAACCTTTGCTGTTTTTCCGTCATTGATCATCATGACTTCGTCCAATGTGATGGATTTGCCAGCTTCGGCTTCTAATTTTTGGACAGACAATTTATCGCCTTTTTCAACGCGGAATTGTTGACCACCTGTTTTAATTACTGCGTACATAATCTTATCCTTATATTTGAATATCGCCGTAATATACGGTTTAGGCGTCCCATGTCAAGGAAAATAACCTTAAATTTGATGTTATGGCGGATACGGAGGGATTCGAACCCTCGATGAGGCTATAAACCCCATACTCCCTTAGCAGGGGAGCGCCTTCAGCCACTCGGCCACGTACCCGTTCTTGGAATAAGAGTTACCAGTTAACGCATAACAGTTCAATAATTTATTACCCGTTAATGCCGCCGCTATAGAAATAATATCCAATCCCCGCCAAAAAGATGGAATTGCCGTAAAGGGAATGTTCAAACGTTACCAACGCCAATGATCGCGTTTTCAGGTACGTATAGGCAAATAATAATCCGCCAAAGAAAGAAAATACCGGCGCAACCCAATTGAGGAACAGCATATGCGCGTATCCAAAGACAATGGCACTGATTAGGATTTTCCACCTCTCTGGTGTCATTCCCGCGAAGGTGGGAATCTTTTCGATATACTCGCCATACCGTTTCATAAAAAACGAGCAAAAGATAAATTCCTGCGGCAAGGCAGACAGCAAAGGATAGGCGATAATTAGAAACGGAATAATTTGCGGCATTTCACGGGGAATGATGAACAGGCGGTCCGGTTCATACCACCATGTGAACAGGCATATTAAAATTGTTCCGATGACCCATTTTATAAGGATCGGGCGAATATTGGCCCATGTCATCGCGCCCCAATTCCATTCTTTCATAAAGTCATCCCGCAGGCGCGAAGATGCAACAGCATCGGAGCTTGCACTTGCGGGATCCAGTGATGTCGAAGCGTTAGCTTCGCCAACGCTCTTTTCTAGATCCCCGCTGTGCGAACTCGCTTGTCGCTCGTGCCGCGGGGATGACGAAAGTTTTAAATGCGACCAGACATAGCCAGTGTAGAGAATACGTAACCATATCAGCGAGGTATAAACCATCGCCCCCCACAAAAAACCAAACATCATGCTGCCCGAATTTGTTGTCCAAATAAATGTCGGCAGGACAATGCACAGGAGGAAGAATTCAATGAGGATAAATGGCTGTGATGATGTCATGCTGCTCATATATTGTTATCTTTATAAAACCGATTATACAAAACCAATCCAAAAATCGTTATTGTGCCAATAAAATATGTGCCACTTACAACTATAAAAATTAGATCGCCGTTTACAACAGAGGCATAGGAGAAAGTCATTAACGTCGTCCATGTCCACAAAGCCCATGTTGGAATAGAAAAATTTTCTGACTTTGTTTTATCAAGAAACAGCTTTCGTATTTGTGGTAAATATCCAATGCTCGCGATAACGGCATTCAAGGAATAAGCAATAATAAAAAACTGCTCGATATAATCAGCCATCCAGCTTTTTCTTTAAAATCTCATTGACCATCGCGGGGTTGGCCTTGCCTTGTGAAGCCTTCATGACCTGCCCGACAAAGAACCCGAGGAGTTTTTCATTCCCGCCTTTGTAGGTTTCAACTTGTGACGGGTTGGCGGCAAGGACTTGATCAATAATCGCCTCAATAGCGCCAGTATCCGTAACCTGTTTCAAACCCTTTTCATCAATAATGGAGTCGGCGTCTTTTGATGTTTCCATCATCTCGGCAAAGACATCCTTGGCGATTTTACCGCTGATCGTGTTGTCTTTGATGCGAGCGACCAATTGTCCTAATTGTTCCGCACTCACAGGTGTTTCGTTCAAATCTTTCTCAGCCTTATTGAGTGCACCAAGCAATTCATTGATGACCCAGTTCGCGGCCAATTTGGCATCGCCTGCCTTTTCCGCAACCGTTTCGAAAAAGGCGGCGCGGGATTGTTCTGCAATCAAAACCGATGCGTCATAGGTAGACAGGCCAAAGGATTCCATAAATCTGTGTTTTTTCTCATCGGGAAGTTCAGGCAGAGTAGATTTGATCCGTTCCATCAATTCATCCGTCAATTCCAGCGGGAGTAAATCTGGATCGGGGAAATAACGATAATCATGCGCATCTTCTTTGGATCGAAGAGCGCGCGTTTCCAATTTATTTGGGTCCCACAGGCGGGTTTCCTGGTCAACTTCGCCGCCATCTTCGATGATTTCAATCTGGCGTTGCGCCTCGAACATAATCGCCTGGTGCACAGCCTTAAGCGAGTTCACATTTTTCACCTCGGCGCGTGTCCCGAATTCATCCCCAGGCTTTCGCACAGAGATATTCACATCCGCACGCATTGATCCTTCATCCATATTTCCGTTACAGGTTCCCAAATATTGTAAAATCATACGCAGTTTTGAGATATAGGCCACGGCCTCTTCCGGCCCTCTGATGTCCGGTTCGGAGACAATTTCCATCAGGGCAGAGCCTGAACGATTAAGGTCAACATAAGATTTTGACGGGTGCATGTCGTGGACGGATTTCCCCGTATCCTGTTCAAGGCGTAGGCGGGTAATGCCGACTTCCTTAACTGATCCATCGGGTAAATCAATTTCAATTTTTCCCGTTCCAACAATGGGTTGGTCATATTGGGAAATTTGGTACCCCTGCGGCAGGTCAGGATAGAAATAATTCTTTCGGGCAAAAACGGATGTTTGATTAACCTGTGCATTGAGGCCATATCCGGTTTTGACCGCTTGTTCGACAACATATTCATTCAAGACGGGTAGCATTCCCGGCATTGCCGCATCAACCAATGACACATGTGTGTTGGGCGCAGCGCCAAATTCAATGGATGCACCTGAAAATAATTTTGAATTGGCCGTGACCTGGGCATGAACCTCAAGTCCGATCACCATTTCCCATTCGCCTGTTTCACCCTTAATCAATTGTGCCATGTGCTGTTGCTCCTCTATTCAATTCGGCGTTTTTGACCTTTTCACGCCAGATCATGTAAATACCGCTTAAAACAATAATGGCCGCGCCTGTGGCTGTCCATTTATCAATCGATGTTTCAAAAAAGATATAGCCGAATGCCACACCCCATAACAGCTGTAGATATTGAAATGGCGCAATAAGGGCCGTATCTGTTTGGGTAAAGGCGCGGGTTACGGCAAACGTCCCGCCAATGTGAAAAAAGGCGACGCTGATAAAAAATGTCAGTTGTGGAATCGTCGGCATTTGCGCAAAACCGTCTTGAGTGACCATCAATGTTCCAAATACAATGAGGGATATCAGCGTGTTGTAAAAGGCAAAGGCGATAATCGGTTCTTCATTTCCGATTTTACGGACGATAATGGCTCCCGATGCCTGACAAAACGCCCCGAATAAAACGCCAAGCATTGCCAATTCAATAGGGGCAGCGCCGGGGCGAAGGACAACCAAAACCCCGATAAAACCGAAAAAAATAGCCGTCCAGCGATGCCGCCCAAATTTTTCTTTCAAGACGATAACAGAGAGGAGGGCGGCAATAAACGGCCCGACAAAAAGCAGAGTATAGGTTAAACCCAAACCCAATTGCGTAAATCCCGTAATCACCATGAAAAATGTTCCGACCCCCAAAAGCCCGCGGAGGATATGCAGGTGCAATTTTGTTGTTTTAAATGTTTGTTTCAGGCCGCCAACTTCCGGCGCAATTGATAAATACCCGATCATGCTACAAACACATACCCAAAAAGCGGTCTGTACGGCGGTGAATCCACTATCCGCCATGAATTTCATAAAGGTGTCCCCGACGGAAAACAGGCTAAACCCGAATGCCGCCAGCATCATCCCTCGGATTGCTTCTTTAAAATCAATCATATAAATCCTTATGCGGCTCTGCTTAGGCCTAAAATTTGTGGTTTTGCCGTGAAGTTTGCGGCCTTCTCTATCCCGCGTGCGACGTTAAACACTGTTTGTTCATCCCACGCCTTACAAATAATTTGTAGGCCTAGGGGTAGACCACGGCTGTCTAATCCAGCGGGGACGCTCATGCCTGGTAATCCTGCCATGGATGTTGGCACGGTGAAGACATCGTTCAAATACATCTTGATCGGATCGTCATCATTTTCACCAATGGCAAAGGCTGATGACGGCGCGGTAGGTGTGAGGAGTGCCTCGCATTGTTCAAACGCCTTGTCAAAATCTTCGGTGATCAGGCGGCGAACCTTTTGCGCCTTGATGTAATAGGCATCGTAATATCCTGCTGATAGAACGTAAGTTCCAATCATGATACGGCGTTGAACCTCTTCACCAAATCCCTCGGCGCGGGTCAATTCATACATATCTCGTAAATCATCACCTGTTTCGCGGAGGCCATACCTGACACCATCATATCGTGCAAGGTTTGATGAACATTCTGCGGGGGCGATAATATAATAAGTCGGCAAGGCGTATTTCGTGTGGGGCAGGGACACATCGACAATCTCCGCGCCTTGGTCTTTCAACCATTCCATGCCTTGTGACCAGATTTTTTCAATCTCATCGGGCATGCCATCAACGCGGTATTCCTTTGGAATACCGATTTTTTTACCCTTGAGGTCATCATTGAGTGTCGCTGTGAAATCAGGGACATCCTGACGAGACGATGTTGAATCTTTTGGATCATGACCGCACATCGCATTCAGCAAGAGTGCGCAGTCTTCGGTTGTTCTGGCGAAGGCTCCTGCTTGATCCAAAGACGAGGCAAAAGCCACAATCCCCCAACGTGAACACCGCCCATATGTTGGTTTAATCCCACAAATACCGGTAAAGGCCGCAGGTTGACGAATGGACCCACCTGTGTCTGTCCCCGTTGCACCAAGGCATAATTGCGCAGCAACGGCAGCAGATGATCCGCCTGATGACCCGCCAGGAACCAAATCGGCGTTTGATCCGTCATTGGGTTTCCAAGGGTTAATGACATTACCAAAGGCGGATGTCGTATTGGCGGACCCCATGGCAAATTCATCAAGGTTCAATTTTCCAAGCATTGTGCATCCAGCATTCCATAGTTTTTGAGAGACAGTGGACTCATAGGTGGGCACAAAATTACCAAGAATTTTTGATGCGGCGGTTGTTTTTACACCTTCAGTGCAAAACAAATCCTTCATCCCGATAGGAATGCCATCAAGCGCAAGCGCGGTGCCTGCATTATATCGTGCATCGGCTTCGTTTGCTTGTTTTAACGCGATTTCCGGCGTTTCCGTGATAAAACAATTTAAATCACGTGCGGATTCAACGGCAGCGATATGCGCCTGAGTTAACTCGGTCGCAGTGAAATCTTTATTTTTTAAGCCTTCTAGGGCGGTTGCAATTGTGAGGTTTGTTAATTCGGTCATTGTTTACTCCACTACCTTTGGAACGGCATAAAACCCTTCTTCTGCTTCTGGTGCATTGGCCAAAACCTTGTCGCGGCATTCACCGTCATTCACTTCATCTTTTCTGAGTGACAAAGTGGATCGCGCTACATTGGATAGAGGTTCTACATTGTCAGTTTCAACTTCGCTTAACTGTTCAACAAAACCCAATATACTGTTTAGTTTCGGTGCCATTTCATCTAATTGGCTGTCTGTCATCCTCAGGCGGGCGAGACCAGCAACTTTTTGAACATCTTCTCTTGAGAGTGACATAGGCTATCCTTTTTTATATTTATTTGGTATTGGATTATAAATAATGGCCTATCACTTGAAACACAAGCCCGAAAAATGGATTTCCCAAGCAAGAGTTCTATGCATTGACCATGGCACAAAAACATTAGGTCTTGCGATTTGTAATGATGAGCAAACGGTTGTCACTCCCATGGAAACGATCCATCGAAAAAAGTGGAAAGATGATAGCGCGGCATTGGACGCCATCATGACCGAAAACGATGTTAAAGCGGTTGTGATTGGATATCCGCTCAATATGGATGGCAGTGCGGGCGCGCGATGCCAATCGGTGCGCGATTATGCGATATTGATGGAAGAACGCTGGCCAAACCTCTCTTTCTTGTTTTGGGATGAGAGGTTATCCACACAAAATGTGGATAAGTTGTTGGATAAGCAAAGGGATAAAACCCGTGAAAAAAGAAAAGTTTTTAAGGATGCCCTTGCGGCTGCTGTGATCCTTGAAGAAGCGCTTTTATGGATTAGAAATAACGCATAAGTGTGTTGCCATTCTCTTTTAGCCATTGGCGGGCATGGTCGGCATCACCATTTGTTAGGGTATAACATAAATCCCAGAATTTGTTTGAATGATCCATGTGTTTGAGGTGCGCAACCTCGTGCGCGACGACATAATCCAAAATATCAGGATTACACATAATCAATCGCCAAGAAAACATCAGGCGTTTATCGGTTGAGCAACTTCCCCATCGCGAAGATGTGTCGCGTAAATCAATTTTCGAAATTGTTTTGCCGATTCGCTTGGACTTATCATATGCCAACGGTTCAATCGCCTGACGCGCCTGATCAATCATCCATCGTTTAAGGTTGGATGTTGGGTCATCGCGCGACGTTTTGATGATAAGTTGATAATTAGAGACGGTAATGTCTGTCGTTCTTTTGCTGTGCTTTTCAAAGGCAATCTGATGATCCACACCATGAAAAGGGATAATAGCACCATGCTCAATCGTAATAGGTGAAAGAGCATTAGACTGTCGCTGGGCAATCCAATCAGCATTTTTATTCAAGAAACGGTCTATTTGCCATTGCGGCGTCCATCGCGGGACGGTCAATTTCAATGATCCGTCCCGTTGATCAACTCGAAGGGACAGGCGCTTAGCCCTTGGATTGACTTTTTTTGATATCGGGTATGTCACCATCCCATTGTTGCGCAGTTTTAATCGATTTGACAATAGGGGTGTATTTTGATTTGTCGATCTTGCGAATAAAGTCGGCGATACGCGGCTGAATCTCATCACGCCATCTGCGCCCGTTAAAGATACCGTAATGTCCGACACCTTCTTGGAGGTGATTATAATGCTTATCGGCAGGAAGGTTTTTACAAAGGCCATGCGCGGCAATGGTTTGCCCTAATGCAGAAATGTCATCCAGCTCACCTTCGACGGTCATCAGGGCAGTATGTGTAATTTCAGTCGCATCCACGGGGTGAAGCTTATCAGTTTTTGGGTCTTTCCATTTCATTTCACCAATCGGCAAAAGATGTTTTTGAAAGACCATTTCAACAGTTTGCAGGTAAAATTCGCCTGTTAAATCCATGACCGCCAAATACTCATCATAGAATTTACGGTGTTTTTCAGCATCTTCACCGTCACCTTGGATTAGATGTTGGAAAAATTTAAGGTGCGACCCGACATGGCGATCCAAATTCATCTGCATAAACCCTGATAATTGGAGGAATCCAGGATAAACTCGCCGCCCCGCACCCGGATAATAAAAGGGTACATTAGTCACAACGGATTGTTCAAACCAACTTAGGGGGCGTTGTTCCGCCAATTCAGTAACGGCGGTTTTGGAAACACGTGGGTCAATTGGCCCACCCATTAATGTCATAGAGGCGGGGGCAAATTTATCCTTTTGTGCATTCATGACGGCCACGGCCATAAAGACAGGGACCGCAGGCTGGCAAACTGCCATCACATGGGTGTTTTCGCCAATAATGCGAATGTAATCCATGACATAGGCAACATAGTCATCAAGGTTAACCCGCCCGTCGCGTATAGGGACAAGCCGCGCGTCAACCCATTCCGTGATATATACTTCGTGATTTGGAAGCATGGCCTCCACGGTGCCGCGTAAGAGCGTGGCAAAGTGGCCGGACATCGGTGCAACAATCAAAACCTTTGGGTCATTACGTTTAACATTGCGTTTAAAATGCGTCAGCGTACAAAACGGACGCTCATCAACCACTTCTTCGGTAACTTTGACTTTTTTACCATCGATTTTAACGCTCTCGATGCCAAATTCTGGCTTTCCAAATTTGCGCGTTGTGCGTTCAAATAATTCGCAACTGGCGGCAATTGTGCGAGCTGCGGGCATATATGCAAAAGGTGATAGTGGGTTTTGCAATGCGATTTTTGTTGCCTCTGCGGCAAGTCTTGCAGGTGCCATGGCTGTGTGCCAGGCGTCATAAAGGTGATAAAGCATAATGTCTTCCCGTTATTATTACTTAATTAATAATTCCATTATATACCAAAAAAGTGAATAAATCTCCATTCATTCTTGTGTATTAAGCGTTCAGGCTGCAGGCTATTATTTATGACATATTTCGAGACAATCATGGTGCGTGTGGATGTGGCCTTAATGGCTTTAATTCTCATAGTTCTCTTAAGTGGTGGTTTAACAATTTTCGCAATAATCGCGAAGAGAGTCTTTTTACCAGCCCCGATATGGGAGGGGATTGTCAGGCCAATTACCGTTAAAATGATAGATCGGCTTAATCGATCGTCGAGAACAGATTTTGCCCTCATAATACGCGGCGCAATCGTGTTTTTTATTCTTTTTGCCCTGTCGGCTTTTTTGATTTATGGGGTAGAAAAGGCCATGATGTGGATTGGATATGGTGCTTATTCAGACTTGATTTTAATAGCGTTCATTTTGTCGCCTGTTGCCATCCTTTGGCCGGCCTATGGCGTCTCATCAGAAAATGTTCAGCGAGGGCATTACCAAGCCATTGCCCAAGGGTTAAACGTGAATTTGGTATTGTCAGATAAACACAGTTTGCGCCGCGCATCAGCACGCTCTGTCGCCGTGGCTTTATGTGATTGGGTGGCTGCGCCCATGCTTATATTTATCATCGGTGGGGTGTATTACGCCTATCTGTTTTTTGTTATCAGTCTGATGGTGCGGGTTTCGGGGGCAGATACATCACCATTTGTTATGGTCTTTGGCTTTTTATACCGGCTTTTCAAAATTGTTATGCTGCCTTTACTTTTTACAATTATTTTTGCAGCGTCATTTTTTGCCCCAGGATCGAAACCGCTAAGAACATTTGGTGCCTTAAAATATCCGATGCATATTGCCGAGGCCACCTTTGCCTTTTCTCAAACAATTGTTTTAGGCGGTGCATTTCAAAACAGGGTAGGGCATGCGGTCAATACGCCTTGGGTAGGGCCGGAAGGTGCAACTGCAAAGCTTGAACACAAAGATGTTATTCGTGTTTTGATCCACTATGGGATCTGCCTATTACTGCTCGTTGTTTCACTATCTCCGCTTGCGGTATACGCCTAAGCCACAGTTAC
>CAJXOI010000012.1 GCA_913057885.1 uncultured Micavibrio sp. | reverse complement strand
GACTAACAATTTATCGGCATGTTTGGCCGTGACTTCAATAAAATATCCCAAAACATTGTTATGGGTAATTTTGAGTGTTGATACCCCAGTTTGCGAGGCATAATCACTTTGCATACTAGCCATAAGTTTTTTGCTATTGGTCTTGAGGGATTTTTGTTCATCCAGTTGCGGGGCGTATCCAGCGCGGATAAAACCACCTTCCCGTGCCAAAAACGGCAAATCATCAGCTAGGCACCTCTTCAAACGGTCTAGATAATGTGTTTCCGTATGGTCGAATTTTAATCGATCCATAATGGCTTGTAATGGTTTTGCAATGCCCTTATACGATAGTAAAAAGCCATTAATGTCTTCTGCCGCGGCTAGACCGTCTTTGATGGCTTTGAGGTCACGCGGGCCTCCTCGTCCAACCGTCAAGCGCGATAAAGCCCGTTCCATATCAGGCACTGCTTTTAAAATATCTTGTAAATGAATACGAATATCCTGATTTGATAAAAGACACTCTACCTCGTTCAAACGGCCGTTAATGGTATCAATTTTTGTGGTGGGGGATGACAATCGCGCCATCAACATACGCCCACCCGCGGCGGTAGTTGTCCTGTCAATTGTTGAAAGTAATGATCCCTCTCGCTCTCCATTTAATGTTTGTATGATTTCAAGGTTGCGGCGCGTTGCTCCGTCAATGTCAACTACGTCTGTATCCATGATGGATTGAAGGGACCGGACATAGGGCAGTGTGCCTTTTTGCGTTCTTTGTGCGTAATCCAGCAAAGACCCTGCGGCGGTTAAGGCCGCATCATCAAATGTTCCATAGGCATCCAGAGTCTGAATGTTATAATGGGCCTTAAGCCGTTCTATTGCGTTTCCGTGGTCAAATAGACTGTGCCCTTGCACGGTTAATTGTTTGTCCCACAGCGCAAAAATTTCAAACAGATCGGGATTTTGAATAGTTTTTTCCGAAACCAATATTTCATTGGGGTAAATACGTTCCAACGCGCCATTGAGTGATTTTATGTCGGTACTTTGTGCATAAAATTCCCCTGTTGAGAGATCAATCCAACTTAACCCCAATTGTCCTTTTGTCTTAGATAGGCATGCCAGATAATTTGACGCCCGTGCATCCAATAAATGATCTTCTGTTAATGTCCCCGCGGTGACAATACGAACAACATCGCGATTCACCAATACCTTTGATGTGGGCAATCCCTCACGCTTGGCACGCTCTTTGGCTTGGTCTGGTGTTTCTGTCTGGTCACAAATCGCGACACGGTGGCCGGCCTTGATTAATTTTGCCAGATAACTTTCATGGGAATGCCATGGTACACCGCACATTGGGATGTCAGTATCATCGGTTTTTCCGCGTTTGGTGAGCGCGATATCCAAAACTTTAGACGCTGTAATGGCGTCATCAAAAAATAGTTCGTAAAAATCACCCATCCGATAGAACAATAAACAATCAGGATGTGCGTTTTTGACGTCCATATATTGCTGCATCATCGGAGTGAGTTTTTGGTGTTTTTTCGCCGCCTGTCCCATGTATGTATTTATAGGGAAAATAAGGGTTCACAGTCACTATTTTTTAATGATGTTCCCCAATTTTTCCAATAGCGCGCGTTTTTTGAAGGGTTTAGCCAAGTAATCATCCATTTCGGCCTCAATGCATCGCTCGCGGTCTCCATCCATGGCGTTGGCCGTTAAAGCGATAATGCGAGATCTAAGCAAGCTATTGTTACGCTCATATTCACGAATTCTACGTGTGGCCTCCCAACCATCCATAACAGGCATTTGGCAATCCATCAAAATTAGGGGTACAGGCTCGTTTTGATAGGCTAGAACAGCCTCCTCACCATTGTAACATAAAATAACGTCATATCCTGCCTGCCGAAGAATTTCAGATGTAATCATAATATTTGTTTCATTGTCTTCGACAAATAAAATACGGTTATCCTCTATTGCGGGAAGGATTACGTCCTCTCTCTCACTGTCTTTTTGTGCTTCGAAAGCCATTTCATCGGGGCTTATGACGCGCATTGGTATTGTTGCCCAAAATGTTGACCCCATGCCAACTTCACTCTCGACACCAATTTTCCCATCCATTCTCTCCACTAGACGCCTACAGATCGTTAAGCCAAGACCGCTTCCCCCATATTTACGTGTGGTCGAGTCATCGGCCTGAGAGAAGCTCTCAAAAATGCTTTCTTGCCTGTCTTTTGGAATACCAATCCCGGTGTCACTGACACTTAAAGTGATATTTTTTGTATCGCCACCTGTGTCATCGCCTTCCATGAGTTCTACAGTGATCGACCCTTCCTCGGTAAATTTAATGGCGTTGGTTACAAAGTTAATCAATATTTGCTTCACTCTGACTGGGTCGCCCTCCAGCATCATACTGTGCGATGATAACGAGTTTTTAAAAAACAGGCTTAGTCCTTCTTGTTTGATATTGACCTGAAGCATGTCAATAACATCTTGAACATGTTGGGTGAGATCAAATGGTATTTTTTCAATCGTAAGTTTTTCAGCCTCGATTTTTGAATAATCCAAGACATCATTAATTAGACCCAATAAAGTTTCCGCCGATTTATCGATAATATGGACATATTCTTTTTGTCGACCTGTTAAGTGGGTTTCACTCAACAGTTCTACGGTACCAATTATACCATTTATCGGTGTTCTAATCTCATGACTCATCATCGCTAGAAAGGCTGATTTCTGTTTTGTGGCTTCGGTAGCCTGTGAATTTATTTTTTGAAGTTCTTGATATTGTTTTTCCATGCCCGCAATCATGATATTGAAACTATCAGATAATTGGCCAAGTTCGTCATTACTGTATTTTTTTGCGCGGCGCGAATAATCAGGCTGGGTCGCCATTGATACAGCCAAATTTGACAGATGTGTTATCGGGTTAATTAAAAAACCCTGATTTTTATACGTGAATATACAAACAAAAACACCAACAATAAGAATTATAAAAAGACCAATCAAAGTTTCCCGTATCAAAACATTTAAATTATGATTTTTATCATACAAAACATATAATTGGCCAAGCTTACGACCTCCCAAATCATAAACGTCCCTGAGCTTTGAAACATGCATGAAACTGACGTTCAATGATTCGAAATTTTCGATATTGTGGTGGGTTGGGCACAACCGTAACCTACCATTAATATTCTTTTTGTTGATATATGAGCCCGTTAAAATATCGTCGTGGTAATAGCAGACCTTCTCAATAAAAGGTTCCAAGTGCAGAGATTCAAAAAAGATTTCAATGTCATGTATATGAGCCTGATCATGGTCACTGTGAAAATGGCGTATTGATTCCACAATATAATTATTCACGCTCTCAACGCGCTTTACACTCTCTATATGTGTTGAGAGGTAATTCAATGACGTATTTAGCAAAAATGTTAGCAAAAGCGCGCCAACGATAACTAGAAAAGTAAATGCCGCTAGTTTATAGCGTATCGATTCCTGATTCCAAAACGGATTACCCTTTTTCATGAAAGGATATTTTATATGATTGTTCTACTTTAATGAGTGCTTAACCTACTCATGTATGCACTTCGCCGTATAAATCATACTCATCGGCACCCGTAATTGTGACGGGGATGATATCACCTGCGGTAACGGGACGCTTACAATGGGTGATAAAGACATTACCGTCAATTTCAGGAGCATCAGCCTTCGATCGCGCAATAATATGGTTAGTTTCAGTGTCCATGCCGTCAATGATGCATTCCTGCACGGTTCCGACTTTTCGCTGCATCTTTAAGGCTGAGATTTCTTGTTGTTTGGTCATAAAACGGTGCCAACGATCTTCCTTCACCTCATCAGAGACATGATTGTCCAAATCATTGCTGGGAGCACCGGAAACGGGCTCATATTGGAAACATCCAACGCGGTCCAATTGAACCTCATCCATCCATTGTAAAAGCAACTCAAAATCCTCATCCGTTTCGCCGGGGAAACCGACAATAAAGGTGGATCGCAAGGTAATATCAGGGCAAATCTTGCGCCATTGGTGAATGCGCTCTGCCGTTTTCTCAATTTTACCGGGGCGACGCATGTTTTTTAATACCGCGGGGGAGGCATGTTGAAACGGAATATCCAGATAGGGTAATATTTTACCTTCCGCCATCATGGGGATAACATCATCCACGTGAGGGTAGGGGTAAACATAATGCATCCGCACCCATGCGTCTAATTCGCCCATCGCATCACATAAATCATAAAATTTTGTGCGATATTCTTTATCCCTCCATCGACTTTCGGCATATTTCACATCTTGACCATAGGCCGAGGTGTCCTGCGAAATCACCAATAATTCTTTCACACCCGACTTGACCAGATTTTCAGCCTCCGTCATCACTTCGCCAAGCGGACGGGAAGACAACAAACCACGCAAGGACGGAATGATGCAAAAAGAGCATTTATTGTTGCACCCTTCGGATATTTTTAAATAGGCATAATGACGCGGGGTCAGTTTTAATCCCGCCTCGGGCACCAAATCAACAAACTTGTTTTTTTTAATCGGCGCGTGCTTATGAACGGCGGATACAACGGCCTCGTATTGTTGTGGGCCAGTGATGCCCAAAACATCAGGGAATTTATCACGGATCAATTCGGGTGTTGCCCCCATGCATCCTGTGACCAAAACCTTACCGTTTTCATTCATCGCCTCGCCAATGGCATCCAATGACTCATCGCGGGCACTGTCCAAAAATCCGCATGTATTGACCACAACAATATCTGCGTCTTTATAATCTGGGGACAAGGTATATCCGTCTGCACGAAGTTTTGTAATAATACGTTCGGAATCCACCAATGCCTTGGGACATCCAAGAGAGACGATCCCGACCTTTGGTTGGTGTAAATGCTGTTGTGTTTGTGCGCTCATGAGTTGGGGTTATACCTGAAACCCTGCCCATAAATCCAGTAATTTATGCAGGAGAACGCTTAATCAAGCGGAAATGCCATGAAAAACCGCGCCCATTTGGATGTTTAGAGGAGGGCGGGTCCATCAATTCATATTTTCCAATGGCCTCATCAATATCCTTTAAACGCCCGAGGATATTGTCGACCTGCTCACTCGTATAGCGTTGATCTTTTACATGCATAAACTCAGCTGGACGGGTCGTTGAAAAACCCAGCAATAATTGCCCACCACGATCAGGAGAGAGCATATCCACCATATGTTGAAGGGATCTTCCGACTCTATGTTTGGGTATAAACATCACAACCGCATTACACAACATGAAATCAATTTTGACCTTTGGTAAGGCAGGATTGGTTAATTGGCTGGACAATGCTGTTTGAAGATAGGGCAATTGTTCCACCATATAAGAAATTTTGCCCCTACGATGCGCCTGATCAACCTGCATAAAATTGGCGGCCTGCTCAAAACGCCCCTCAAACTCACGTTGGGCGTCATATAATTTATTGGCATCCATATCAACGGCGATGGAGAGGGGGTTAAGGTCATGTGCCTTTGCAAAATCATGCATCATAATCGCATCACGGCCACCCCCTGCGCCCATATCCATAAGCACGGGATCTTGTTTTTTTGCAATAATCCTTTGAATCATATCGACATATTCAGGCCAATGAATGGAATTATGAATAGCCGATGTCTGGCCCATTCCTGATGATGCTAAATCAGATGAATTCGTCATGTAGAAACTCCCTCTTTAGGAAATTTTTATACTATGTGAATTTTTTTGCAAGGGCCGAAATATGATCAGGGCCAATGCCGCAACATCCGCCGATAATCGTTGCCCCTGCATCCACCCATGTTTGTGACAGATCGGCATATATTTCAGGTGTGATAGCGCTATTCAATTTTGTAATAACCTTATTAGACCCTTCTGTACGCTTATCATTTGAGGCAAAGTTATTGGCATAGGCACCGCAAGGAATGTCGGGGCATGTTTTGCGAATAATTTTCAGACCATCCAAAACGTCAAACGGATCACAACAATTGAGTAAAATGGCATCAGGTATTAAGTAATCCAATAGCTCGGTAATCGCTTGATCAATATAGTTACCGTGTCGCAATGTGATATGGTCTTTATCAATACGATGCGTCGTAAACGACAGCCAGATATGTTTGTTAGTATGTTTTGATAATTTAGAACCAATTGTGATGGCTTCTTGTGTGGAAGACACGGTTTCAATGATCCATTGATCGATTGCGTCATCTTGTTCCTCAATAAAGGGCATAAGGATATTATCAACGCGTCTTTCATCAAATTGATCTGGCAAATAAGACCCGAATAGGGGAGGGATGCAACCAGCAACCTTCACTCTATTTTTCTCTGCAACTTTACTTGCAATTTCCGCCGAAAGCCGAATAAGTTTGCGTCCATCGCTTTTGAAACGCTCTTCCCCAATATGGTGTGGAATAACGGCATAGGCATTGGTGGTGATAATTTGGGCCCCTGCATCTATAAAATTCTGATGCGTCTGTGTGACCATGTCTGGCGTTTCTATCAAGGCAAGGGCAGACCACTCAGGTTGACGAAAAGGGGCGCCAATTCTCTCTAACTCGCGCCCCATACCACCATCAAGGATTGTGATTTTATTATCGTTTATCAATTGGAACGTAATCCCGTTTTGCAGGGCCGGTATAAAGTTGCCTTGGGCGGCCAATTCGCAAGGTTGGTTCCTCGATCATTTCTTTCCATTGGGCAACCCACCCAACGGTTCGCCCAACGGCAAAAAGCACGGTAAACATTTCTTCTGGGAAGCCCATAGCTTTGAGGATAATACCGGAATAAAAATCAACATTCGGGAATAGTTTGCGCTCTACAAAATAATCATCCGCCAATGCAGCTTTTTCAAGCTCACGGGCAATTGCTAATAACGGTTCATTCTCAACGCCCAATTCATCCAGAACTTCGTCGCACGAGGCCTTTAAAACACCCGCGCGCGGGTCATAATTTTTGTAAACACGGTGACCAAAGCCCATCAGGCGGAATGGATCGTCTTTATCCTTGGCTTTTTCAATAAATTCAGGAATGCGATCAACCGATCCAATCTCGCGTAACATCGCCAAAACAGCCTGGTTTGCACCGCCATGCGCCGGCCCCCACAGGGATGTAATCCCACTTGAGATACAGGCAAAGGGGTTGGCCTGTGACGAACCTGCCAAACGCACAGTCGATGTTGAGGCGTTTTGTTCATGGTCGGCATGCAGGATCAGGATTTTATCCATGGCGCGCGCCAAAACAGGGCTGACATGATAGGGTTCTGCAGGCACCGCAAAACACATATGCAGGAAGTTTTCGGCATAATTTAAATCATTACGTGGGTAAACAAAGGGTTGCCCAAGGGCATATTTGTGAGCCATAGCCGCCAATGTCGGTATTTTAGCGATCAAGCGATGTGCAGAAATCTCCCTTTGCTTCGGATCCCATATATCCAAAGAGTCATGATAAAAGGATGACAGTGCAGCAACAACGCCACACATCACCGCCATGGGGTGGGCATCTCGGCGGAACCCTTGGAAAAATTTGTGCAATTGTTCATGCACCAATGTGTGATAGGTAATATGGTGTTCAAACTCGTCATACTGCTTTTTATTAGGCAGGTCACCTTCTAATAAAAGATACGCAACCTCAAGGAATGTGCTGTTTTCCGTTAGCTCCTCAATCGTATAGCCACGATGCATCAAAACACCTTCATCGCCATCAATGAATGTCAGGCGTGATTTACAAGACGCCGTTGATGTATAAGACGGATCAAAGGTAAAATACCCCGTTTCGCCGTACAGTTTACGCACGTCAATAACGCTTGGCCCCTCAATCCCGTCAAGGACAGGAAGTTTAAACTCCTCGCCTGTTTCGTCATTGCGTAATGTAAATGTTTTATCTGTTTTCATGATGCTTCCCACTCCTGAATTTGAAAGATTATTAAAGAACGAATCAATGATGCGCTTGTTACCTTAATGAAAGGTTAAGGGAGTCGGGCATAACCACAAAATTATTTTACATTCCGTCATTGCGAGGAGGTAACGCCGACGAAGCAATCCATAGGTTAGACAATGATAAATCGCATGGATTGCCACGCTCACAAACCTGCTCCTGCGGAGACAGGGGTTCGCTCGCAATGACGAATTAAATGAGAGCGTCTTGGATACGCCTTAAAGTCTCTGTCTTGCCCAAAACAGACACAATATTCGGCACCCCTGGTGAGTTGGTGCGCCCAGTCAACGCCGCACGCAATGGCATCCCGACCTTGCCGAATTTGCCGTCAAAATTTTCATCCACAATCTTTTGCACAGCGTTTTGCACAGATTCTGTAGTAAAATCAGAAAGATCCGAAAATGACTTTAAAAGATACTTTAATGCATCTTGGCCGCTATCAATAGCATTGGCCGCCTTCTCCTCAAATTCAAGCGGAGCAATATAGATCAGGGATTCCCGAACAAGGTCGTTGAGCGTAACGGCACGCAACTTTAACTCACTCATACCTTCCAACAACCATGCGCGTTGTTGTT
The DNA here is from genome assembly GCA_913057885.1 of uncultured Micavibrio sp. GTDB lineage: Bacteria > Pseudomonadota > Alphaproteobacteria > Micavibrionales > UBA1664 > UBA1664. The sequence goes on along the minus strand of CAJXOI010000012.1, from coordinate 2,704 downwards.
CACTAACATCGGCATTATATCGATCCAAAACCTGTTCAACCAAAACCGTATTATCGGAATGATGGATGTAATGGGCGTTCACATCATCCATTTTTTTAAAATCCATACGAGCAGGGGCTTTATTAATCCCCTCCAAAGAAAACCATTCAATCAATTGATCGCGGGAAAAAATTTCATCATCCCCGTGCGACCACCCCAAACGGGCAAGGTAATTGACCATCGCATCAGGCAAATATCCCATTTTATCGTATTCCATCACCGATAAAGCCCCATGACGTTTCGATAATTTTGCACCGTCATCCCCATGAATAAGGGGAATATGCGCATAAACAGGGATATCCCATCCCATGGCGTCAATGATCACCTTTTGACGAAAGGCATTATTCAAATGATCATCCCCGCGAATAACATGCGTGACACCCATATCGTGGTCGTCAACAACAACCGCCAACATATATGTTGGTGTGCCATCTGATCGCAAAATAATAAAATCATCTAATTGTTTGGCATCAATTGTGACATCGCCCTGAACGGCATCATTGATGGTGATTGACCCCTCAATCGGGGCCTTAATGCGAATAACGGGTTTAATGTCACTCGGTGGTGTTGCGTCACTGTCGCGCCATCTGCGGTCATAGCCATGGCCTTTTTCACGCATTTCGGCTAATTCTTCGGGGCTACAGTAACAATAATAGGCCTGTCCGGCCTCCAACAGTTGATGTGCCACTTCGGCATGGCGTTGTTCATTATGGGTTTGAAAAACGGGTTCACCGTCATAATCAATGCCCAACCAATTCAACCCGTCAAAAATCGCCTGAACGGATTCCTCGGTCGATCTCTCGCGGTCGGTATCTTCAATTCTCAATTTCATTTCGCCATCATTGGCACGGGCAAACGCCCAATTAAACAGGGCGGTGCGCGCCGACCCAATATGCAGATATCCGGTCGGGGAAGGGGGGAAACGTGTGATTATTTTTTGTGTCATGACAGCATTTATAACGGTTATCACGGTATAAAAAAAGCCCCGAAATGGGGCTTTTCTTTATTTGCATTGTACAAAGCATTATACACACATCGCATTACGAATGCGGCGTGCCGTCTTAGCACCAAAGCGTGCTGCGCGCTTTGTAATTCTGCTTTTTAAGGCTTGCAATTCCTCGCGACCAACTCCATAGCCTGTTTGTGCAGCAACCCAATCTTGCGCAGCCAGACCTAAAACCTGTGCCTGTGCTTGCGTGCGTGGATTTCTTACTATTTGTTCAAATTCTTTTCTTGAAGTACACATATTATTTCCCTCTTTGTTATTTATTGTCAATTTTTTATCAATATATATACTTTAATTATAATAATTCGGAAAATGCAATGAGAATTATTGTAATTTTATTTCTTTTTTCTTTGGCTTTTGCAAAGTCAAAGTTATTTATATAATAACTTGTAAATTTTCCAGCATAGGATGAATTAAATTAGTAGGCATTGCGCATTGCAACAATAAAAAGGGCTTTGTTTGCCGCGTAAATCTGATAAAAATTCAGGCATTACAATTCTTTTCGAGGAATCAAAAAACATGCCGACAAAAATTTTAATGCCTGCGCTTTCACCCACCATGACGGAAGGGAAACTGGCAAAATGGATCAAGAATGAGGGAGATACAGTCGCCGCAGGTGATGTCATAGCGGAGATCGAAACAGATAAAGCCACGATGGAGGTTGAGGCCGTTGACGAAGGAAAAATCGTTAAAGTTCTCGTATCAGGCGGGACAGACGGCGTTGCTGTCAATACACCCATCGCCGTTTTGGTTGAAGAGGACGAAGGCGATGTGGATTTAGATGCATTTCTTAAGGAAGACACTCCAGTCGCGGCAGAACCCGCGCAATCAACAAATGACAATACGGTTGAAGAAAAAGATGAAAAAGTCGCCGTTGGTCAATCGCAAACGGTTTCTCATACTCCTGCATCGCAATCAAACAATAGCGGCCGCATTTTTGCCTCGCCATTGGCAAAACGAATGGCGAATGACAAGGGCATTGATTTAGGCTCTGTTTCCGGCTCAGGCCCAAAGGGACGTATCGTCAAAGCTGATATTGAAAACTACAAACCATCAACGGGCGCCGCTCAGCGACCTGCAGCCAATGGTCCAGATGCGCGTGAATTGGCGGATATGTTGGGCATGACGTACGAGGCCGAACCTGTGTCCAAAATGCGAGAGGTGATCGCGGGACGATTGCAAGAATCCAAACAGACCGTGCCGCATTTTTACCTGACTGTTGAATGTCGTATAGATGATTTGTTAAAGGCGCGGAAACAAGTGAATGACCAGGCCAGTGGTAAATATAAACTGTCCGTTAATGACTTTGTCATTAAGGCCACGGCAATGGCGTTGCAGGATGTGCCCGCCGCCAATGCGTCGTGGACAGATAGCGCGATCATAAAGTACGAAAATTCGGATATTTCCGTTGCCGTTGCAACACCGACGGGATTGATTACCCCAATTGTGAAAGAGGCGGAGCATAAATCCCTGCCATCCATTTCCGTTGAGATGAAGGAATTGGCCAAAAAAGCACGGGATGGTAAATTGGCTCCTCATGAATTTCAGGGCGGCACATGTTCCGTGTCTAATTTGGGAATGTATGGTATTACCGAATTTTCCGCCATTATCAACCCACCACAAGCCTGTATCATCGCTGTGGGCGCAGGGGTTGAAAAA